>JAWLFL010000377.1:0-2805 GCA_041685605.1 Cyclobacterium sp.
GAAAATTCCTTAAATTCCATTCTTTAAAATAAAAAATCATGAAATCGACACGATTAAAATTATCATTAAACATACAGGGCAATGATTATTTTAATCGTCAAAGATTCCATCTGACCATTAAAAATCAAATTATAAACAGATGAAAAATTACTTATTGACCTTATGTTTTGTTTTTTCTTTCCTGTCCCTTCCACCGGTTCAGGGACAAAACCAATCTTTTGATATCGTTATCTACGGCGGCACTTCCGCCGGAGTAGCCGCTGCTATCCAAAGCTCCCGTATGGGTAAATCTGTAGTCCTCATCGAGCCTTCTGCTCATGTGGGGGGGCTTACTACCGGCGGCCTGGGGGCTACCGATATTGGTAACAAACAGGCCATTGGAGGAATTTCCAGGGAGTTTTATCAAGGGATCAAAAGCTACTACGACAATCCCGACAACTGGAACTGGCAGGAACGGTCCGACTATTTTACCCGGCCGGATCAGGGGAGGTCCAAAGAAGGAGAAGACGCCATGTGGACCTTTGAGCCCTCCGCTGCCAAAGCGGTTTACGAGCAAATGATGGCTGCAGAAAAAATCACCCTGGTTACCGGTAAACGCCTGGATCGTTCTACTGGGGTGAAAAGTCAAAATAACCGGATCAGCTCCATCACCATGGAAAGTGGAGAAACCTTTTCGGGCAAAATATTTATGGATGCTACTTATGAAGGAGACCTGATGGCGGCAGCAGGGGTGAGTTACATGGTCGGTAGAGAAGCCAACAGCGAATTTGGAGAAACCCTTAATGGTGTTCAGGCCAATTATTACAACCGGACCCTGAAAAACAATGTCTCTCGAAATGCCATTCACCATAATTTCATTCCCGGAGTGGATCCCTATGTGGAGAAAGGAAATCCTTCCAGTGGATTGTTGCCCTTTATCATTGAGGGAGGCCCGGGAATAGATGGTTCGGCTGATGATAAACTTCAGGCCTATTGTTTCCGAATGACCCTGACCGATCATCCGGACAACCGGATTCCCTTTGAAAAGCCCGACAACTACAAAGAATTGGAATACGAGTTGTTGTTCAGAAATTACGAGGCAGCCACAGGACCGCTGGAAGAAATGTATCATTACGGTGATCCCCTGGTACCCTGGATCAATACCCCTATGCCCAACAGAAAGACCGATACCAATAACCAGAAAGGATTTTCTACTGACTTTGTAGGTCAAAATCACGGTTTTGCTGATGCCAGTTATGAAGAGCGGGAGGCCATTGCACAGCGCCACCTGGAATACCAGCAAGGCCTGATGTGGACACTGGCTTACCACCCACGCATTCCTCAAAAAGTAAGGGATGTGGTATCCAAATGGGGAATGGCAAAGGATGAGTTTGAAGCACGAAACGGATGGACACCCCAACTCTATATCCGTGAAGCAAGGAGAATGCGCAGCGATTATGTGGTCACCCAACGGGATTGTGAAGGACTGGAGCCACCGGTAGCCGACGTGGTGGGTTTGGCGGCCTATGGCATGGATTCCCATATGGTTCAGCGTTATGTGGACCACAATGGCTACGTGCAGAATGAAGGCAACTTTGAAGCCCATGTGCCGGAACCCTACCCCATTCCTTACCGCGCCATTGTACCCAAAAAAGGTGAAAAAGAAAATTTACTCGTTCCCGTTTGCGTAAGTTCCACCCATGTGGCCTTTGGGTCAATCCGGATGGAACCGGTATTTATGGTGTTGGGCCAATCTGCTGCTACGGCCGCCGCACTGGCTATTGACCAAAATATACCGGTGCAAGAAGTACCGTACGGGGATTTGAAAGATAAGTTGCTGAATGACAATCAGATTTTAGCCCATGAATAACCCATTGGTTAACCAAATCAGAAGCCATTCCTGACTGGAAGGTGCAGGCAGATAAAACAAGGAATATTGGAAAGGAGAGATTTTATAGGACTTGTATCAACAGGGGGAATAGCTACTTCCGCTTTCCCCTTGTTTTCTACTTTTGGAAATCCGGTAAAATCGGATGATGTAGGTGGAGAAATGAAAGCAGATATAATCGTTGCCGGAGGAGGCTTGGGAGGTTTTGCTGCAGCCATGGCCGCTTCCCTTTCAGATCCCATTGGGAGCCCTGCTACCCATTCGGATGGAAAACCTGATTCCTGCCAGTAAAAATATTGGAACCACCCATATTACCAATGGCTGTTACCGCCTGGCACCGGTAGAATGGAGTATTGGTGAGGCAGTAGGTTTGTTGATTGCGTTTGCAAAAAATAAAAAAATATCCCCCAGGAAAGTAAGGGCCAACAGTAAATTATTAACTGAATTTCAAAATTTCATCCGGTCTCAGGGGATCCAAACCCAATGGCCGGAAAATACCTAAACGTTGAACACATGAAGTATGTAACGGATAACACCAGGAGATCATTTATCAAAAAACTCAGTGCCTCTGCCGTGGTGGCCACAGGAGTACCCCTGGCTACTGCCTCTCCAAAAGTGGCCGTTTCAATTTTGGAGAAAGGAAGAAGAAAAAACAGGACGGCCAATGACCGCATTAGGATTGCGGTCATCGGAACCGGTGGCATGGGTATAGGGGATGTGAATACCGCACTCATGGTGGAGGGTGTAGAAGTGGTGGCTGCCTGTGACCTCTACGATGGGAGGCTTGTCCGTGCAAAAGAGCTATGGGGAAAGGACCTGTTTACCACCAAAGATTACCGCGAAATCCTGGAAAGATCCGATGTGGACGCCGTGATCAATGCCACCACAGACCATTGGCACCAAAAAATATGTTTGGATGCCATGGAAAAGGGGAAGCA
>JAWLFL010000378.1:0-2802 GCA_041685605.1 Cyclobacterium sp.
TTTCAAATAGAAGATTTTCATTGGTACCAAAGAAATAAATTACAAAAATTAAATATTTTTTAAAGAAATCCTGGCATGTCAGGCTTTTTACTATTCATTTCTAAAGACTTGCCAATAAGTAGGAAGCATTTAATAAACTAATTGCTCCCTCCTAATGTGTATTATGGAGTATATCCGCAATTGGACAACTGCATAATTGTAGTTTTCTTTATACATTTGCTGATTAAATATATCCCGTATCTGCATTTATCATCGATATCATCGGTAAAAGTACAATCATGCGCAACTGCACTTCCGGCCACCGCATTCTCCATAGCCACTTCCGTCTCCGAAAATACCGCCTCCGCACTACCGAAACCAAACTGCCAGCCGGCTACCATCAAAAAAGCCACCACTCCCAGTGAGGCCAACAATATCCTGGAATTTTTTAATAGTCTTTTCATAATTATTTTAGGTTTAATTTAACTAACTGGTTTACAGGATACAAGTTGCAAAAAAAACTATTAGACGCAACTATTTTTTTAAAAAATATAAAAAAATTTAAACTTAATATTTTTTAAAGCATGTATTGTGTTTTTAGGGGGTAGTGCGGATTTTGCTTAATCTGAAGGTTTTTTCACCACGGATTCGCACCGGTTTTCACAGATTTTTTAGGTGACAGGATTGACCTCACTCAGTAGCATTCTCCACCCATTCTTTAATCTGTGTTAATCTGAGTAATCTGTGGTGCAACCCTTTTTTTTAACCACAGATTCGCACCGATTTTCGCGGATTTTTTAGGTGTCAGGATTGATCCTTCGACTGGGTGTAGATTGTATCTACATCCCTTTTATCCATTTATTTACGCCAGCGAGGCATTTGCAATGCCGGGTCCCTTGCACAGACCGATTAAAAAATCATTTCTCGAAACGTGCACATTTAGCCATAGCAAATGGCTTTTGGACAGTTCCTATCTGTTTATGACTTCAGAGATAGTAGCGTGAAGTGGCATACTTCACCCAGTAGAGGTTTATTTAGATCCCAAGATTAACCTTTTCTCTGTTATTTAGCTGTATTAATCTAAACAACCTGTATTTCACCGTTTTTCACTATCTGATTTAGCTATTTTGCATTCGTGTTATTGCAATTAATGACATTGCCTTTTATTCCGATTTTATAAAATTTTTGTTTGGTATTGGCAGAAATGATAACATAGGAATAAAACGCTCCGCACTTACCCGTCGTGTCTACAATTAATTCTATATAACCTTGGTCATTGGCATTTAAATCATTTTTACCCAAAATAACATCGGTGCAATTACAGGATTTTTCCAGGATGGATAGATTTACCATTCGATTGTATGCATTTGTGAATTCAAATTTGTGGCTGATTACGCATCCTTCAACAATATCCCCTAAATCTTTCAGCGTCCTTTCAAACGCCAATGAATCTATTTTCCTTGGTTTTGGTTCTTCTTGAGCATTACTTTGGCCAAAAATACAAAATATCATAACCAAAAAAATCACTATCCTAATAACTTTCATCTTTCCTCATTTTAAGATAATCATACACATTCCTAAAACGATTCTCCCTGATATTATTTACCAAATTTTCGTGCTTCTCCACCCCTTCATCAAAATCTTTGGCCTCAGAGAAAACACTTTGAGGAGTATCCCTGTCACTGTCCCATTCTTGCCATCTTTTTCCCGAATTATCCCGGAATTGCTTTTCCAAGGGTATCTTGGTTGACAACGACCTGTATATTTCGCTGTACAAGGTAGCCGGCACATGTCGGTCTTTCCGCCAAAAGTCGCTGTCATAACCGGCCTGGGAATTCAATCCCACAAAGTCAAATGATCTGACCACCTGCTGTATATCCTCCTTCAATGGATCATCTGTATGTGACCCGAATTTTAATTTCTCGTACCTTTCAATCCCGTGACTTACCGGATCTTCCCTTGGGCTATACCAATTTTCCCCTAAATAAAAACAGGTAAATTCCAATTCCGAAGGGCACAAAACGTCACTTCCGGTAAATCGTACACGGATTTCACCGGCAACATCCTTTTTCCTGCCTTCGCGTTTGATCTCGAAATTGACATCATGGTATTGGGAAAATTCAAAGTTTACTTCTGTGATCTTCAGGTTGGTTTTATCTATCACCAAAATTCCCTCCCCTATCAGGAATATACTTTTGGCATCCTCTTGCCTGTACCTCTCCTTGGTTTTGAAGTGAACTTTGTAATCTTCATCCGTTTCTTCATCGTAGCTGTAGGCAAACTCGTAGTATTTGTGGTTTTTCAAAAACATCGGCCCGCAGACTTCCAGCCCCCGGTAAACCGGACGGGACATAAATGGCATCACTACCCATCTAATGCCACCCGATTCGTCATAGGACACGTAAGGAATGGGTTCGCCGTCATAGCCGAACCGATTACTCATGCGCTGCTCCAATGGCAACAGGTAAAAGTAAGCGTCCGGTTTCCCACCGGGAGCAAAACTCCATTTGGACCAGTTACGGTTGCCGGAAAGCAAAGCCAACCCATCCATCTGGTAAAACTCCAGGAAACGCTTCCGATCTTTGATGAAGCTATGGGCATTGATATGGTAAAGAAGCGGAGAAGTAGGATACCTAGAGCTAAAATCCCTGCCTGCAAGCGTCATCAGCTTTTCCACGGTATAGGAAGTGACCTCTACTTCCTCCAAATCAATCACATTCGGGCTAAGTAACACCGAAAATTCAGGCTGATCAGGCACGATAAAGGAAGTATCCCTACTAAAATAGCTTCGCACAGTAACAGGTATGCCGGTTTTCAGGGTTA
>JAWLFL010000012.1:0-42129 GCA_041685605.1 Cyclobacterium sp.
TGGATGCCAGGCTACCAAATATTTCCCGGGATGGTATTTGAAAAATTTTAATACACCCGTTATAGGAGAGCGGTTTACATGTACATTGATCGGAGACATAAAGACCGAAACCTGGATTCGCTCTTCCTGTAGGTATTCATCTTCCACGGTTTTTTCAATGGCAACTACTTTTCCATCCGCAGAAGCATAAATTATTTCCGGATCATCGGGAATAGGAATGGATGGGTTTCTAAAAAATTGCAATACGGCCAGGTAGGCGATGATGCTTCCAATAAGTACCAGGTTAAGGAACAGTTCTTTTTCCGGAAATACCTGGTGCAGCACTATGTTAATACCGGCTAGGATAAAAAGCATCCAAAATAACAACGACTTTCCTTCTTTATGAATGGTCATAAGGTTACAGCTTTAATTCAGGTTTCAGGCTTTCGGTGAGGGATTTTTTCTCTTTATCCGGAAGGGAGTGAAACGATTGGTTCTGGATGACAAAATTAGTATTTTTTGAGGTATAAGTTAAAATATTTTTAAAAATGCGACGATAAAAGGTGTGGATAAAAGTAAGCCATCAAACCGATCCATAAAACCTCCATGTCCCGGAAGGCCCTTTCCGGAGTCTTTAATGGCAATGCTTCTTTTGAAAAGCGATTCGATCAAGTCCCCATAGGTACCAGCAATGATAATAATGGTCATGATACAAAACCACTGCCATTCCGGCAACACCGTAAAATTTTTGGAAATGAAATAGGTAACAACAATGGCTGTAAACGCTCCTCCCAGGCTTCCTTCCCAGGATTTTTTAGGGGATACGCGTTCAAAAAGTTTGGTTTTACCAAACTTAGTCCCTGCGAAAAAGGCACCGGAATCGCTTGCCCACAAAATAAACAGGGACCCAATGATGATTTCATAATGAAAGGTATTGTCTACCGAAAATGCTGCGACCGTCAAAAGGGAAAAGGGAATGGCCACATAAAATATACCCAAAATGGTATAGGCGATTCCGGTAAAGGGTTTCTTATCTGATTTTCGATAAAGCTTGATAAAGAAAATCATAGAGACGAGCGGGAAAACCAGAAAATAATAGGCTATTGGGATGATTTTCATTTCTTCCAAAAAAGTAAAACTAAATATCAGCAAGCCTACAAATGTTCCAAAGCTCTTTAGAGGTAACATACCGTCCAATCCTGAAAGCTTGTAAAATTCCATTTGGGTGAATCCGAGGATGATCACAAAAATAATAAAGTAAGCCCACTCGCTGTAAAGCGCACCACCAATAATGACCAGGGCTCCAATGAGTGCCGTAATCACACGCTGTCCAAGATTACTGTAATTACTTATGCTAAAACGAGATCTCATTTTCTATTATATTAATAGCCCCGATGGCTTCTTCACTGGAAACCATCACTTCGATGTTTCCATGAATCCGGTATACCGGATCTTTTTTATTTAAAATAACCGCTGTGATGCCTTTTTCTTCCAGGACTCCCTTGACTATTTCCGCTCGAATGGGTGAATCGGATTCGAATACTTTCTGCCACTTACTCATTTGATAGGGGTTTATGTCGCATTAGAAACCATTTCCAGGAGATCAGAAAAATGACCAGTCCCAGCAGGACGAATTCCCAGTGAAGATCAGTGGCATTTTCCATGTCATATTCGATCCATTCCATCTTGTTGAAATAGACCAAAAACAGCGTAAAGGTATTGTTAAGTATATGGGCCAGAATGGGAAAGATCAAGGTGCCGGAATAGAGGTAAAGGTAGCCAAATAAAGCTCCCAGCATCAGCCTTGGCAAAAACCCGTAAAATTGAAAGTGGATAGCGGAAAAAATAAATGCAGTGATCCACACCCCGGCATGGGCATTCTGGGTATAATGATGCAATTTTGGCTGCAAAATTCCCCTGAAAAGATACTCTTCTCCGATGCCAGCCAGGACACCAATGACAAGAATCCCCATCAGCAACTCTCCCGTACCGGAGAAATCCGTCAGGTATAAGGTCAATTCCATCAACTGATCTTCTTTATCCCGGAGGAGGGTTTCCAATCCGCTCATGGATTCGGGAAACTCCAGGTTCATGTTCAGGTAGACCCACAAAGAATTGAAAAGTACGAATCCGATAAGAATGGGGAGCACCAGCCAGATCCCATCCAGCTTTTTAGGGCTGAATTGACGGGAAAGTTGCAGAGACTTTTTGTCAACCAACCGGAGAAACATCCAGCCACCCAGCCAAAATGCCGATCCTCCTCCCAGTCCCTGAATGAACAGAAATGCCAATCTTCCGTTGGGATGATCCAGGCTTGCGGTTAACAGGGAGGGGAGCTGTTCAAAACTAATTCCAAATAAAACGGGGGTCAGGCCTACGGCGAGGGTTTGAAGAATGGCTAAGGTGCCAAACACGATTAAGACCAATACCGTTAAGGAAAGTAACCAATGCTGGTTAACCTGATGTCCGGGCCGATGTTCATAAATTTCCATATACGACCTAAATTTACATGAATTAGCCTGTACCACAAGCCGGTTTATTGAATTGGATTTAAATAACCGGGAAAGAAAATTTCCAGATTACCGGCAATGGCATTGATATTCAAGGAAAAACCTTCATTTTTGCTAAAAATTTTAGATAGTGATTAAAATCGGAGATTTGAGTTTGGGAGAATTCCCCTTATTGCTGGCCCCTATGGAGGATGTCAGCGATCCGCCCTTTCGAGCCGTATGCAAGGCTAATGGGGCTGATTTGATGTACACGGAGTTTATAAGTTCTGAAGGATTGATCAGGGATGCGGCCAAATCCGTTCAGAAGCTAGACATATACGAATACGAAAGGCCGGTTGGCATTCAGATTTTCGGGAATGAAATTGCTTCCATGAGGGAAGCTGCAGCCATAGCCGAAGCAGCCGGGCCTGACATCCTGGATATCAATTACGGCTGCCCGGTTAATAAAGTGGCCTGCAAAGGTGCCGGGGCGGGCATATTGTTAGATATTGATAAAATGGTGTCCATGACGGCAGAAATCGTAAAGGCCGTTTCCATTCCCGTTACCGTCAAAACCAGGCTCGGCTGGGATGAGCATACCATCCGCATAGAAGAAGTTACGGAGCGGCTACAGGATGTCGGTATTCAGGCCATCAGCATTCACGCCCGTACCCGTAAGCAAATGTACAAGGGAGAGGCTAACTGGAACTACCTGGCAGCCGTCAAGAGAAATCCCCGGATTACCATTCCGGTTTTTGGCAATGGAGACGTGGATAGCCCTCAAAAAGCTAAACTTTACAAAGAAAAATATGGAGTGGATGGAATTATGATCGGAAGAGCGGCCATTGGCTATCCCTGGATTTTTAACGAGATCAACCATTTTCTGAAGACGGGGGAGTTGCTGGAGGGACCGGATCTGGAAGAACGGGTAAAAGTAGCCAAAAGGCATTTGGACTTTTCAGTAGAATGGAAAGGGGAAAAATTGGGGCTTCTGGAAATGAGAAGGCACTATACCAATTATTTCAGGGGGCTTCCTCATTTTAAGCCGTACCGAACCGCCCTGGTTACCACAGATGATTACCAATCTGTTTGTGAGATTCTGGACGAAGTTTCCAGGGTCTTTGCCGGTGCCGAATTTTAGATTCGTATCCTTTCCGAAATCTTTCCCCAATTATGAACCCTATTTCGATCTCAAATGCCTGAATCACATCCGGATACATTTCCAAAACACTGGGGCATGTTGGTTTTGTTGGCGTTGATTTGGGGGAGTTCTTTCATTTTGATCAAAAAGGCCCTGCTGATTTTCTCAGCCGGAGAAGTGGGGGCCTTTCGGATTGTAACAGCGGCCATGGTTTTGCTTCCTCTGGCCATGCCGCAATTAAAACGGCTGCAAAATAAACAGCTAGGATACCTGTTGACGATCGGCTTTGTAGGTAGTTTTATACCAGCCTTTCTTTTTGCCACTGCGCAGACCAATCTTTCCAGTTCCCTGGCAGGAGTGATCAATGCCCTTACTCCACTCATGGTAGTGACGGTGGGGGCCTTCTTTTTTGGATCGCGGATTACCAGCCGAAATGCCCTGGGATTGCTCATCGCATTTGTGGGCGTGGGGATTTTGGTAATGGCCGGTTCAGAGGGTAAGGGTTGGGCCGTATTTTCAAGTATTAACCTCTATGGGCTACTGGTAGTGGGGGCCACCATTTGTTACGGACTAAATGTAAATATCATCAAATTTCGGGTGCAGGAGATTGAGGCGAAAGTCATCACCTCGGTTTCCCTGATGATGGTGCTGCCATTGGCAGCGGTTTACCTTTTGGGATTTACGGATTTTTCGTTCAAACTCCTGCATATGGACGGTGCCTGGAGAGCGGCCGGATACGTCGCCGTATTGGGTGTCATCGGTACAGCTGCTGCCTTGATACTCTTTAATGCCATGGTAAAATTAGTGACTCCGGTGTTTGCCAGCTCGGTTACGTATCTAGTGCCTATGGTGGCCTTGTTTTGGGGGGTTTTGGATGGAGAGTCGTTGTTTCTTTTCCATTATTTGGGAATTTTTGCGGTGATCCTGGGGGTATGGCTGGGAAACCGAAAAACCAAATTTCCAAAATAATTCCTCCCACAGCATTGAATTATTAAAATATATTCGCCTAGTTTAAATTTCCTTAGTGAAAAACCATGTTTGATAATTTTCTGAACTTTGATCTGGACACCGCATTAAGAAACAGGATCCTACAGACCCTCCTGATTGTCTTTATCATGTGGCTGATCAACAAAATATCTGTAAGACTCATTTACAGGGGAGAGGCCGCAGAACTCAGGAAGCAGTATCACTGGAGAAAGGTGATCGAATACACATCCTTTATTGTGGGTATTCTGATCATCGGTAATTTGTGGATAAACAATTTCCAATCCGTCACCACTTTTTTAGGCTTGTTATCCGCAGGTATTGCCATCGCGCTGAAAGATATTTTTGTCAATATCGCCGGATGGGCTTTTATTTATTTACGCAAGCCCTTCGATGTGGGAGACCGGATTCAGATCGGCGAGGTTCAGGGAGATGTAATCGACTTGCGCCTTTTCCAGTTCTCCCTGCTGGAAATCGGAAATTGGGTGGAAGCCGACCAAAGTACCGGAAGGGTAGTCCACGTGCCCAACGGAAAGATTTTTATGGATGCCCAGGCCAATTACTCCATTGGCTTTAACTACATCTGGAACGAGCAAAAAATATACATCACCTTACGCAGTGATTTCAAAAAAGCCAAGGCCATTTTACTGGAAATTCTAAATACACATCTGAAGGATGATCTTCGATTGGCAGAAAAAGTATTTAAGAAAGCCAAACAGGAACACCTTATCGTTTACAAGCAATTTACTCCGATGATTTTTACCAAAATCACCGAAAGGGGCATTCAACTGTCTATGCGGTACCTCTGCGATCCCAAGAAACGAAGAATGTTTGAGCATGCGATTACTGAAAGTATCCTCGAAAAACTGGGACCCGAGGACAATATCCGGATCGCCTACCCTACTTCTACCATTTTACTTCATCAGGACAAAGTACATCCGGACACCCACCCGGATACGAAAAGAAAAGGTTGAGCGGATTATTTCTCCAAACCGGAGGGAACCGTTTTCTTTTTTACAATATCTTCGATAATGGAACGGGCATGGACGATGGTGTTTTCAATAAAAAACTCACGGGTATTTAAGCCCCCGCAGACCACTCCGGCCAGATACAAACCGGGTATGTTGGATTCCTGACTCTGATCATCGTAGCAGGGCTGCCTTTTCTCATCCAGGCTAAGTTCTACTCCTAATTGGTCTAAAAGGGCAAAGTTGGGTTTGTATCCGGTCATGGCCAGCACAAAATCATTTTCCAGCGTCACCACTCCCTCCGGTCTCTGCAGGAGAACTTCCTTTTCCCGGATTTCTTTGATGGTCGTATTGAAATAGCCCTTGATAGAGCCCTCTTTGATGCGGTTTTCTATGTCCGGCAAGACCCAGTACTTTACTGTTTGATCAATTTCAGGTTTCATGACCACCATGGTTACCTCTGCCCCCTTACGCCAGGTTTCAAGGGCCACATCTACAGCCGAGTTACCGCCACCGACAACGATTATCTTCTGACCAATGTAGGGCCAGGGTTCTTTGTAATAATGGGTTACTTTTCGGAGATCCTCTCCAGGCACATTCATCGTGTTTGGTAAATCATAAAAACCAGTGGCCATCACTAGTTTTTCCGTCAGGTAAACGCCCTTGGAAGTATGAACCAAAAAACCGCCTTCCTCTTTTTCCAGTGTCTGTACTTCTTCGTACAAGCTGATGCGGAGCTGGTAATGCCGGACGATCCTTCTATAATACTCCAACGCCTCTGGCCGGGTAGGTTTGTTGGCAATCGACATGAACGGAATATCGCCCATCTCCAGTTTTTCGGATGTAGAGAAAAAAGTCATGTTGACTGGATAATTAAAAATGGAATTGGTCAATACTCCCTTTTCTACGATAAGGTAATTAAGGTTTTTTTTCTGGGCTTCAATGCCACAAGCCAATCCAATCGGTCCGGCACCAATAATCAATAACTCCAACTTTTTCATATGTTTATTAACATGAAATTTCCGGCATAGTTCCTGTTTACGGCTAATTTACCCGAAAAGCACAATCGCTGACCTGTCGCTCCGGAATGGTTCGGACCTCCCGAAGGTGTACCTCGCCATCTTTACCCCAAAGCAAGGCCGTGGTATTGACCGTGCCATAATAATCATCCACCCGGATAAACTGGGCGGAGACCTCCCTTTCCAATTCTTTGCTTAGCCCGGTGGCGGGCAATTGATCTTCGGGGGCCCGGTCCCTCGACTGTAGCAGTTGGTGTAAATCTTCCATTTCGGGTGCCTTGTGTCTTAATAGATCACCAAACTGCTGCCGGGCTAGGTTCACTTTGGGCCAGGGGCTATTTAAAAATGCATTTGAGATGGCATGAACTCCCGAGCCTATCTCCTGAATACCCTGTCCGTAATTGGATAATATATAAAGCTTGTTCTTATCCGCGACCAGAAGATTAAACCCGTTGTATTCGTTTTTATAGGGTTCGATACCCTGCAAGTAGCTCAGGGGATCCTGCTTGCTCTCCAGAAAACCGGCAACCAGCTCCCCCCGGGACCGTTCACGCGGAGCTTCCCGGCTCATATCACGGAAGTTGGTAAGGGCTGCAAAGCGACCGCTGGGATGAAAACCCATCCAGGTGCCACCTGCTTTTAAATCCTTTCCGGCATAAATCCCACTTTCCCATTGATGCAGGGATTGACTGGGCCTTTTGAAATATTCGTCCCGGTTGGCTACCAGGATCAGCTTGTACTTGGGATGCTGGTTCCAGCTAAAAGTTATCAAACACATGGTGCAAAATAAGGAAGCCGTCCTTTAAGGGGAAATCAAATGGAGAATTATTTTAACAAAATTTAATACGATTAGAATCGTATATATTTGGAATTACGATATTTGTCGTATAAATTGCCTACGAAATAAATCGTATACTATCATGCAAGAGAAACCAACGGCTGCAGAACTGGAAGTTTTGGCCATCTTATGGGAAATGAGAGAAGCCAGCGTACGACAGGTGCACGAGCAGCTGTCTCAAGACAAAGAAACAGGTTATACCACTACACTGAAAATCATGCAGAATATGCATGGAAAAGGATTGGTCACCCGAGATGAAAAGAAAAGAAGTCATGTGTACGCTGCGGCAGTTTCCCAACAGGACACCCAGGAATCGCTGGTAAAAACCTTCATTCGGAAGGCATTTGGAGGTTCTACGAATAAACTCGTTATGCAAGCTTTAGGTCAAAGCGAGCCCTCGAAAGAGGAAATTGAAGAAATACGTGCGTTTCTAGATAAAATGGAAAAAGAGTAGTCATGAAAATCGATTGGTTTCCTCTTGCCATCCCCGAGCTGCTGGGCTGGTCCCTGTTACATTCCCTATGGCAATTTGTGCTTCTGGCAGGTTTCTATTGGTTACTGCTTCGTTTTCGTTCTTTTCACATACCCCATTACCGTTACCTGGCAGGACTGTTGGTCTTGCTTCTTATGGGACTTTGTTTTTCGGCCACCTTGTGGTACGAGTACCGAATTTGGATGCAGACTGCGGAACCAACCTCAGCGGGTACCAGTTCCATTCCTTTATCGGCGTTGGTAGGGCAAACTGTAGCACCGCGGGGTGGATGGGTAAACGTCATTGGAAACGTTGAAAAAGGGCTTCCTTACCTGGTAAATGGTTGGTTTATTGGGGTGGCCTTCTACCTGTTTCGCCTGGCAGGTAATTTTGCTGCCTTGCAACAGATAAAGCGGCGTTCTTCGATGCCTTTACCGAAATGGATTCACGAAAGGGCTCGTGAATACGGGCGAAGAATGGAAATCCGGCTTCCCGTGTCGGTTCGGGTGAGTGGGGACATTGAGGTGCCCATGGTTTTTGCAATGCTAAGGCCAGTCGTATTGATTCCGGCAAGCCTCGTATCGGGCATGCCTCCTGCTCAGTTGGAGGCCATTCTGGCTCACGAACTGGCCCATATTAAAAGGCAGGATTTCACGATTAATTTATGCCAGTCCTTTCTGGAAATGATCTTTTTTTATCATCCGGCCTTCTGGTGGGTTAAAGAATCTGTACGGGAAGCAAGAGAACAAGCTGCCGATGACCTGGCAATTAATACCGGGGCAAATTCCTCCGAATTGGCGCATGCCCTTGCTTACATTGTAAATCAGGCTTCCGGGAATGCCCCGGAACTGGCCATGGCGGCTCAAAAATCGACTTTCCCTACCCTTCTGCGTATCCAGCGGATGATGGGAATGCAACCTTCAAAAATTATTCACTCACCATTAATCAGTAAAACCATGATGATTACCAGTGTACTTAGCTTTATCCTGCTGCTTGGAATAGCGCAGCAGGAAGATCCCCATCAAGAACGATGGCTGGAGACTAATTTTATCGATGCAATGAACCCGCTGCCCCTTCCATTGCCAACATCTCCATCAATGACAGCCATTAACCCGGACAGCCTACCGGCATCTTCTTCCTGGTCTCAACAAGTGGATAGGGAGATAGAAATGGACACTGCCTGGAATTTGAACACCGTTGTTGAACTCGATAGTCTGCCGGAGATCCTGGAATGGAACATCCCTTCGCCGCCAGTCCTTACCGGGGTTCCGCCATTTCCGGATGCGGCTCTTTTTGTCCCCAATGGTTTTATGGAAGATTTTGGCGATAGCATTCGTATATATACTTCGAAAATCGTCCAATTTGATATGGATTCCACTCCTGATGGATTAGCCCAAAAAGAAAAGTTTGAGCAGAAAATGCAGGAATTCCAGCAAAAAATGACCGCTACCCAAAAGGTTTTTCAAGAAAAAATAAAAGAATGGGAAGCAGCATTTAAGCCAAAGATGGAGGAGTTTGAGGCAAAAATGGAAGCCTGGAGCAAGCAAAATGAGCCGAAGATCAGGGAGTTTGAAGCAAAGATGGAGGAATGGGGTAGAAAGCATGAGGCCAAACTCAAAGCAATGGAAGAAAAAATGCGCGAAAGGGAGAAAGCCATGGAGAAGATCCGGGAAGAAAAGGAAGCCCGGGACACCACCCTTCCTGACCGGTAACTCTTCGTTTCTTTATGAGGTTGTCCGGAAGAAGGGTCTTTCTTGCGGATTTATATTCGGAATTGCCTTACTATCCAGGCCGGATAAGCAAAAGAATTATCTAAATGCAGATAGGCTACAGCTGGTAAAATGGCTGTTATTTTTTCCAGATGGGATGGATCGGTATCTCTGAATACCTCCAGGCAAAAAGTATAAGAGGTACCACTGCCCACTTTCAGTTCGGTATATTCGACCTGTATGCCCTGGGCAAGTTTTTCTTCATAGGGAAAGGCAGTATAGTCGTTTTTTGAATGGCTGTTGAATTTCAATACCCACCTTTTTTTTCGGATAGGAAAAGGGTCTGTGCGGGGTAAATCCGGTAAAGGACTATTGAAAGTCCATTTGTCCCAATACTCTAAATAGCCGGCCAGGTGCCTTTGGAAGGAAAAGGGAACACCCGGTTTACGCCTTTTTTTGATCTCCCGGTTGCCCGCGCGTAATTTATATCCAAGGTCCTCCCGGTTGAAAATGGGATAATAGGTGTCCGTTCGTATCTCAGGTTCGGGCTTTACATTGAAATTTCGCTGTACAAAATGTTTCAGCTCCGGAATGTTTTCCGGGAAAAACCATCGAATTTCCATGCTGGAATAATCGGGGCTCTGGCTTGTAAATCGATCTATCTGCATGTTTAGAATAATAAAAGGGTTGTTCCATTTACTGAAACAACCCTTTTCTGGTCCTGTTAATTCCGGACGGCCTATTCGCTTTTCATTTCCATGGAAAGAAAGGTCAGGCTTACACTTTCATCTTCACTAAGGGCTTCTGTCACGATGTACAGGTCCTGGAGTCCCTGTTCCGGTACTTCATTAAACGTTAGCTGAAAGGTATATTGTGATCTTCCTTCGCCTGGTTTTTTGCGGAGAACCGACTGTCCAATGACCGGTCCATCCGGTGCAGCGATGCGGGCTTCTACCTGGTAGCCATATTCAAGGGGATTTTGGGATCCGGCTGTAAAGTTGATGCCTGCCAGGTCGGTAAGATCGATGTCCTTGAGAGCAAAATATCCCGGCCCGGTAGGAGCTAGCAGCCTGTTCTGTCCATTCATTTCAAAGGAAGTATAACCCGAAGTTTCGCTTACTTCTGCCAAGTTAATTTTACTGTTTCGCAGGTAGGCAGTGGTGGATGAACTGAGTGGTTTGATATTAACGCCGCCCCTGTCTGTAAAGCTGGCATTGAGTATCATCACGCCATCATCCGACATTGTTTTCCCTTGAAGCGGATCGATTTCGCCGGAAAGTGGCAAGCTCTCTTTCAGGTTTTCCAATTCGCCCAGAGAGAGAATCCATGCCACAATTTTTCGGGCATCAGCTACTTTTAAATCCGGATTCGCCGGCATCATGGTTTCTCCCCAGACACCCGAACCGCCATTGATGATTTTATTGATAAGGTGATCTGTTGCTTCTGGGTCATCGGCATATTTCTTAGATACCTCAGCGTAGGCAGGTCCTACGGATAGTTCGTCTACCTGGTGACAGGTTTTACAGGTAAGTGATTCCATGATACTTTTTCCGGCCATGGCTTCTGACATCACCTGGTGACCCATGGCTGCCTCCGCTCTGTCAAACCCCTCAATGTAATCCGCTGAAACGTACAAGCTAGATAAATCCTCCGCTGCTTCCGGGTCGTCCGGGTCGGTCACGTTAACCTGATATTCAATGGGTTTTCCAGGAAAATAAAAGCTGGAATTGCCTACAAATTCAATGGAGATTTCCGGTGCCACATTTCCCGCATAGACGTTTACGGTATTGCTTTTTACCGCTTCATTTCCAGTGTCCTTCACAGTGACTGAAATGTCATAGTCACCGATAGCTTCATAAGTATAGGTCAACTCAGGCTCGGTAGTGTCGATTGATTCCCCATTTCCAAGATCCCAGGTGTAAGTCAGCGCATCCTTTTCAGGGTCACTGGCTTCAGCTTTCAGGTGTACTTCCAAGGGCAAGGAGCCGGATGTTTTATCGGAAGCTATTCCTTCGATTACCGGTGCCCTGTTGCCCGGGTTGTAGTTGATTACCGAGAGGGCGGCGTCTTCATTGGCACTAAACCAACCGTTTCCGTATTCCAACAGATAGAGTTTGCCATCAGGCCCCATTTCCAAATCGATGAGGGCATTGTGGCGGACCCCTTCCATAAATGGCTCCATTTTCAGGTAGTCTCCATTTTCATCCATGGTGACTACTTTAATCCATCCCCGGATCCATTCGTAAATAAACAGTTTGCCGTCATAATAGTCCGGAAGCCCGCCGCCATTAGGGTACAGGTCCGAATAGTAGACAGGCCCGGCCATGGCATTTCTTCCGCCGGTCCCGACCTGAGGAAATTCTGCTGACTGGTCATAGGGGTAATAGATAAACGCTGGTTGGGCTGGGGGCAATTCTGTTAATCCGGTGTTATTCCGGGAATTATTTACCGGAGATAGTGGGTCAAATTGGATTCCGGGTTCACCCGTATTAAAATTATAGGCATTGTAGGGGTAGTTGTCACCTACAAAGAAAGGCCAGCCAAAAAACCCAGCTTCCTTGGCTTGATTGACCTCGTCGTACCCTCTGGGCCCTCTTACTCCCAGGCTGTCCGCTCTGGCATCAGGCCCGACCTCTCCCCAATACAAATAGCCGGTTTTTTGATCCACGCTGATTCGATAAGGATTTCGGTTTCCCTGAACGTAGATTTCGGGTTTGGTGCCTTCCATTCCCTCCGGATACAGGTTGCCCTCAGGAATGCTGTAGGATCCGTCTTCGTTCACTTTTATCCGGATGATTTTTCCGCGAAGGTCATTGGTGTTGCCGGATGACCGGCCGGCATCATATTGCTCAAATCCGGGTCGGTCGTCCAGCGGAGCATATCCTTTCAGGGTATAGGGTTGGTCAGGTTGATTAAACGGCGTGGAGTTATCTCCAGCAGATACGTAAAGCAATCCCTCGCTATCAAATGCGATGGAGCCACCCGTATGGCAGCAAATGTCGCGTTGGGAATAAAATTCGAGGATGACCTGCTCGGTATCCATTTTCCATTCATCTGACTCAAATTTAAATCTGGAGAGCCTGTTTACCGATTCACCTGTGGGGCTGTAGAAAACATATATCCAACGATTGTTTTCAAAATCCGGATCCGCTTTAATTCCCATTAGTCCTTCTTCGGCATTGACTCCTGGAGCATCCGTCTTCCAGTATACATCCAGCTGTGCCACCTGACGGGTAGTGGAATCCCCCTCTTTATACAACAGAATTTCGCCTCTACGTTGAGAAACAAGTATATCCAGGTTGGGTAAAATGGTCATTTCAGTGGGTTCGGTAAATTCACCGGTTACCATGCTCACTTTTTCAAACCGATCGGCTTCCGGCACCCTTTTGCTACTGGTTTTGGAATAGTCCAGTTTTCTGTTTTCACCGATCGCATAGCGTATCCCTTCAAGGACGTGGCGCAAAAACAATTCTTCCTCGAAGGAAGCGGTGGTATGTCCCCCACCCGTATAAAATGCCCTTCCGCCATCATAATCATGGTACCAGGCAATGGGGTGTTCGCCCATATCTTCTCCGCCCTGATAACTGCTCTCATCCAGGGTCATCAATACATTGACGTTTTCGTTAAAGTCTTTGTAGCTGTACCATTCATCGGTGCGGGTCCACTTTTCCGGTAAAAAGGAAGTGCTACTATGGGATGGGTCTACCACATCGATTACTCCTTCTTGCACGTTTGGATGGGGATCATTGATTCCGGGGTGGTCTGAAAAATAACCGCCGGTCATTTTGCCGTACCAGGACCAATCGTATTCCGTATCCGCGGCAGCGTGTATTCCTACAAAGCCACCACCGGCCTGGATGTACCGCTCAAAATCTGCCTGCTGGTAATGATCTAGCACATCACCCGTTGTGCTTAGAAAAATCACGGCACTGTATTGTTCTAAAATACTTTCGGTAAAAAGCTCCGCATTGGTCGTGGTGTCCACCAAAAAGCCGTTTTCCTGGCCCATTTTGATAAGTGCCTGTACTCCGTCTGGAATAGACTCATGATAATAGCCCGAGGTTTTGGAAAAAACCAAGACTTTGGGGTCACCCGAACGGGTGGAACAAGCTCCCAGAAGAATGCCTGCAAACAAAAGAGCGAAAAAGCCCTTTGTGATCCTGTTGATATACATACCTAAATTCTAATTTTGCGGCAATATAAAGAATATCTTTTTTTTGGCAGCTACCTTCATCAAAATTGTAGTTGAATGGTACCATCAGGCCAGGGACTGCAGGAAAAGGCTTCATTTTTCCGTCAATTGTATATTCTGACGAAACTATTAAGTATGAATACTAAGCCAAATTAGTGGCACCTATTCAAAGCTAGGCTACGGAAGTATGGGCTTGCCAGACCAGATAGATGAAAAAAGCATTCAGGGCGGTGGCAGAAATCTTGTTCATCCACATGCTCATCCGGTGGGATACATAGCTTGCCGGGTCCTTGCGGGCCAAAATAAACCATAGGGAAAAATAAATTACCACCGGAAACATGGCTAGCAAAAAAAGCCAAACCGCCCAGGGCTTATCAATACTAATAAAATATCCGGCAAATGCCAGGCCGCCCAAAAGCAACCAGGTAGCGGAAAAACCAAAGGTACCTAAAATACCCAGCTTTATGCTAAGGGTTAGATCACCTCGTTTGAGGTCTTCCTCATGCTGATAAATTTGGGTGAGTGGATAGGAGCCAAGTAATAGCAAGCTGGTTAACAGGGCCGGCATCCAGTGCTCCCAGGACAGGGGCCAGATCAATCCGGAATCGCTTATTCCTGCAATACACATCCAGAAGGTGAAGGCACCTTGGAAAAACCCGGCCGTGAGCCAACTGAGGTAGGGGTATTTTTTAAGCCGCACGTAGGGGTGACTGTAGGCCATGGACACCAGACCGTATACCAGTACCATCCCAAAAAAGACAGCGTCTATGGTTAGGGAAATTCCCAGTGCGATCCAAAAAAACACCAGGGATAGGTAATAAAGACCTAAGGTCACCTTCTTTGGGTTCTTCAATCCCCCGATGCTTTTTTCATCTTTGTCGAAATAGCTATTGTACCCATTGCTGGAAGGATATAGAAACAAGTGCAATACCAACCCTACCACCAATGCGCGAATGGCATTCACCTCCGGTACGCTTGCCAGTGCAAACCAGTATACCGGCATCAAGTAATAGGAAAAAGGAATTCTAAGGTGTTCCCAGTTTGATTTTTTGAACATATCGATAAACCTTGACAACTTTTCGTTACGGCAACTGTTTTTTACTTATCTTGAAAAGTACAATAAATAAAAACTAAAATAAAATCCATGAATAGCCAAATAGTCAGCATAGGACTGGCCAATCCGGGAATACCAATACCGCAGGACAAGATCAGTCGATTCATGCAAATGGCTCATGGGTTGGACGCGCAGGAGTGTAGGAAATTGGGCTTCATTTACCGGAAGTCGGGAATAAGGGAGCGCTACAGTGCGCTGAACGATTTCCATCACGAGGATCCCTTACAATTTGATTTTTTTCCGAAAAACAATAGTCTGGAGCCTTTTCCCGGGACGGCCAGCAGGATGCAGGTGTTTCGTAAGGTAGCTCCTGTACTGGCAACGACCGCCATTCGGCGTTGCCTGCAAGACGCTGACACGAGCCCTGAAAAGATTAGCCACCTGATATTGGTAAGCTGCACCGGAATGTACGCCCCGGGGGTAGAATTGGACATTATTCAGCAAATGGGTTTTCAAAATACCATTGAACGCTATGCGATTCACTTTATGGGTTGTTATGCAGCGTTCAATGCCATCAAACTGGCCGACAGGATTTGTAGCAGTGAGCCCGATGCTCAGGTGATAATCGTAGGGGTAGAGTTGTGTACCATCCATTTTCAAAAAGAATACAATGAGGACAATGTGATCGCCAATGCCCTTTTTGGAGATGGAGCCGCCGCTGTATTGATAAAAAATGCCGAACAGGGCCTTTCTATACTGAAATACCAAAGTAATATCCTGATAGAAGGTGAAACCGATATGGCATGGTCCATCGGTGACTTTGGTTTTGAAATGAGGCTCAGTAAATACATCCCGGACCTACTGAATCGTGGTATTCATGAATTAAGAAAAAATCTGGAGAAGAAGTTCGACATTGCACAGATCAATCATTTTGCCATCCATCCGGGAGGAAAACAGATTTTAAAAAAAATCGAAGCGGCTTTTGGCATCGGAGAAGAGCAGAACCTGCATGCGCATCAAATCCTGGAGAGGTTTGGAAACATGTCTTCGGTAACCATTTTATATGTACTTTCTGCGATTATGAAAGATGCCACCATGGAAGGAAATGTTTTGGCCATGGGTTTTGGTCCTGGCCTTACCTTGGAAACCTTACTACTTCATAAGTCATGAGCAGGTTTTCCAAAAGATCCTACACGAAGGAATTGATGGACGACCTGTATTGCAGCGGCAGGGAGCTGGAACAAACCCTGCGAGAACTCAGGACCATCAATCGGCTGCTGGGAGGCAATAAGGTAACTACTTCCGGGATTTTGGCTCTTATTGGAAAAAATGTTCACCGCTCCTACAGCGTAGCTGATCTGGGATGTGGAGGAGGCGACATGACTCTGGTAATGAAAGACTGGAGTATTCGAAATGGATATGCTCTGCGAATCATCGGCATAGATGCCAATCCGAATATCATTTCCCTGGCTAAAAAGAAAGTTCAGCCTGGCTATCCTGACATAGATTTCAAGGTAGCGAATGTGTTTGATCCCGATTATTTGACAGAGGCGGTAGACATTCAGACTTGTACCTTGTTTACGCATCATTTTACCGATGACGAGTTGGTCCAAATCTTCATCAATATCAAGCGCAGCACCAAGATCGGCTTGGTCATTAATGATCTTCACCGGCATTTTTTGGCTTACCACAGCATAAAATGGCTGACAGCGGTCTTCTCTCGATCTAAAATGGTAAAAAATGATGCCCCGCTTTCGGTTTTGAGGGCTTTTTCAAGAGAGGATTGGCAGCGAATTTTAAAAGCCGCTGGCATTAATAAATATAAAATATCCTGGCACTGGGCATTTAGATGGCAGATTATTTGCTGGTTTTGAATATTATTCTGTAATTTAAAATTAGTTTTAAAAAAAAATTAAATTATGGAATCACTTGATTACGAAGGCATACTTGCGAGTGCCGTCCCCTTTTTGTTAGCTGCTTTAAGGAGCATCCTTATTGCTGTTATTGTTTATTTTGTTGGTAAATGGGTAATTAATTTTACCTTGAAGACACTCAATAAGCTTTTTACCAAATACGATGTCGATCCTTCGTTAACTTCTTTCTTGAATAGCTTTTTAAAAGGATTGTTGTATGTAGTATTGATTTTAGTTGTCCTGTCGACTCTGGGTGTAGAGGTTACTGCTTTCATTGCTGTTTTAGGTGCTGCCGGTTTGGCCATTGGTCTTGCACTTCAAGGTTCCCTGGCGAATTTTGCCGGAGGGATCCTTATTTTAATCTTTAAACCTTTTAAGGTAGGTGACACCGTTGAAGCACAGGGAACCCTTGGGTCGGTGGAAAATATTGCTATTCTGTACACCACCGTCAGAAATTTTGATAATAGGGTGGTAACCATACCAAATGGCGCATTGGCAAATAACAGCATAGGCAATCATTCCATCAAACCCACCCGTAGGGTCGAGATGGCTGTGGGAGTGGCCTATGGAACAGATTTGAAAAAAACCCGGCAGGTCATTCTGGAGACGCTTAAAAAAGACGAACGAATACTCTCAGAACCGGCGGCCGCAGTATATTTTACCAACTTTGGGGATAATTCATTGGACCTTTCTGTAAGATGCTGGGTCAATGTAGATGATTTATGGCCCGTGTTTTGGGACAATATGGAAACCATTAAAGAATCGCTGGAGGCAAATGATATTGAAGTTCCCTTTCCTCAGCGTGATTTGCATCACTTTTTTCCCGAGGGAAAACCTGAAATCAAAGGGTAAAAAAGCCGGAGCCTCTGTTACTACCAAGTTAAGAGGCTCCGGGCAAACCCTACATTAAAAAATAACCAACTACCAAAATTCAACCAACTTCACTTCCTACTTCACTCGTAATTAATCTTCAAAAAAATAAACTCTTTATCTCAAGGGTTGGGGGTACAACCCTCCGAATCAAATGTGATTACCACCGGTAAATTTTGATCACCTTTCAGTTGCACACTTCCTTTTGAAGGAATGGACAGGCCTGAGTTCATGCATTCCTGCAGATAGACTACCGGATGGATGATTTCGAATGATGTCTTCTCATCGCCGGATGAGGATAAGTTACCATACCCCTCCAGGTAAATCCGAAACCCTTTTTTATCCGTTGATAAATGTAAGTTTCTAATGTAATCCAAATTTAAAGTAAAGGTCTTTCCCGTACGGGATGTCATTTGAAAATCACTCGTCACCGACGAAATCCGAAGACTTCGGCTGTTTACCTCAAATCCAAGATTTTCCAGCGATCGGCTGCCTTTCAATTGATGCCCATTTAAATAGAAATCTTCGAACGCAACGGTTACTTTACTTCCTTTTATCAGAAATTCATCGGTATAATCGATGATTACAATCCCTTTTTTTTCAATTCCCCGGCTAGAAACACAACCATCCCCAAAATCTATCCTTATTCTTTTGTTTTTCTCGTCCCGCTGGAAAATAGAGCCCGGGCAACTGGAAACTTCCACCAACGGTCTGATTTTTTGTTGGGTTAAGTCTTGTTGCAAGGCCGACAAAGCCATCAGGTCTACCTCTTCCATGAGCCCCATTGTATGGGCCACCTCTTCTGAAGAAATCATTTCCATTTTGGGAACCGGATCTTCCAAATCAGGCTCCATGCAGGAAAAGACCAGGAGTGGGAAGGCTACTACAAACCAGTTAACGAAACGTAAATTCGAAGTTCCCATCGTATGCTAAAGTCAATGACCTTGTTGTTTGTATACGAAATGTAGAATAGAATACGTTGTTTTACTAATAATAAACCAACTATTTTACTTTAAAAATGAATAAAACATATAATTGATTTTGAAACGCAAAAATCCGCATGCGCCTGCCGATATCGCTTTAAAACTGCCTTTTTTTTCAAAAAAAATGTATTTGATAATGGTCCGGACCTCTCTTTTTGGTTTTCAGGCTTGATTTTAAACAGCATAATGAAATAAAAAATAAAATAAATAATATTTAAATATTGAACTGCCAAGGTGTAATTTTTTTGACAGCTAATCTTCTGAGTGTTAATTGTCAGAGACCCTCCGTTTTTTCTCAAAAATTCTGCATGTTCGTGCCGGGTATCCTGTGTTTCTTTGTTCGGCTTTAGTAAGAAGGGTCCCCAGCAAAATTCTTTTTATCTTTGTCCCTTTATTAGCCAATTCCAATCCATATGAATACCAAGTTTGACCTTACAGACCCGAAAAAATCAGTGGAAGATGCCAGGAAAAAGGCTTTGATGCTGTCAGTGGGTCGGTTAGTCTTGTTTTTTTTGCTGGGGATTGTTTTAATCGTGGGGATTTCCGAGTCGCACTGGTCCGCATTGCTGTTTTTTCCCTTAAGTGGGGTATTTGTGGTTTTGATATTAAAGTTTAACACCCAAAAAGACCGGGAACGTTTTTACGAATCGCTGCTGGACATCCATCGGATGGGGGAAAAGCGGCAGGAAAGGAAATTGGCCGGTTTCGATCCGGGAACCGATTTTATCGATCCTACTCACCCTTTTTCAAGTGACCTGGATTTGTTTGGAGAACATTCCCTTTTCCAATTACTTAACCATACGGTCAGCAAAGGGGGACGAACCAAATTGGCAGGATGGATCCGAAATCCACTTCAGCCGAAGGCCGCTGAAGAAAAGCGGGAAGCATTACTAGAACTGAGCAAAAAAAAGGATTTTTTATTCATATTTGAATCACTGGGTAGGG
The DNA here is from genome assembly GCA_041685605.1 of Cyclobacterium sp. Lineage (GTDB taxonomy): Bacteria > Bacteroidota > Bacteroidia > Cytophagales > Cyclobacteriaceae > Cyclobacterium. The sequence goes on from JAWLFL010000012.1 coordinate 19,557, forward strand.
CTTTTTTAAAACAGGAAAAGTCTAAGACAACTTTTTACCGCTGGTTGGAAAATACCTTATATTGGAGTCCGCTTTTCCTACTCCCCATGATTATCGGCCCGTCTCTGGGCTTGTTGGTATTGCTGGGGGTGTTATTCGGTTGGGTTCCGACAGTGTACCTAAGTATTTTTATAGGCCTTGGGCTGCTTTTGCTTGGATTTGTCTTTAAGTCCCTGCTGGGGGCGATGAAGGCCCTGCCAAACGAAAGCGACCTAAAAACCCTGCAAGCCTGGGCAAATTTGCTTGAACGACAGGAGTTTGAGCATCCCTTATTAAAGGGATTTCAGCAACCCGTAAAAAATCATGGTTTTCTGGCATCCAAGGCCTTGGATCAATTGGAAAGTCTGACCTTTTTATTGCAGAACAGGACGAATCTCATGTACTTGATTTTTAACGTCTTTTTCTGGACTGATTTTTATGTACTTTACCGGTTGGTCCGCTGGCACAGAAGGGTGGGAAGCTATATCCGGCAATGGGAAGAAACGTTCGAAAATTGGGAGGCGTTGGTTTCGTTGGCCGCTTTTATTAGGGAGGAAAAATTATCCGCTCCCGTTCATTGGTCCTCAGCAGAAGAACTGAAAATGGCGGCGGTCAAACATCCCTTGATAAAACCGGAGGACTGCGTAGCGAATGATTTTAAAATGGGAGCGGAGGATCAGGTCATTCTCCTTACCGGCTCCAACATGTCTGGGAAAACGACTTTTATGCGCACGGTAGGTATTAACCTGGTTTTGGTGGGTATGGGGCTTCCTCCTTTTGCATCCCAGCTTAGCTGTGGCCATTTTCAATTGTACACGAGCATGAGAAATACTGATAGTCTGGGAGAAAGCATCAGTTCATTTTATGCTGAGCTGGCCCGGATCAAAGGATTGCTGGATCTGGCAAAGGAAGGTAAGCCGATTTTTTACCTCTTGGATGAAATACTGAAAGGCACCAATACGGCAGACCGGATAATGGGTAGCGAAGCCCTGATCCGACAACTGGCGGGAAGCTCGTCCAAAGGCATTATTTCTACCCATGATATCGAATTGAGTGAATTGGAAAGTACGCTTCCTTCTATGGCCAATTACAGTTTCCATCATGATATACAGAAGGACGAAATTGTGTTTGACTACAAGATTAAGCCCGGCCCCTGTCCTAATTTTAATGCGAAAATCCTGATGGAACTGATGGGGATAAACCTCTCGAAAACAGGTTCTGATAAATGATAATTTTTTTGGCATAAATATTGGTATTTTTTATATATAAATTATAACTATCATTAACCAACACCACTATGAGTTCTTTATTGTATATTATTGCGATCATCTTGGTTATCGGATGGATTGTAGGAGCATTTGTTTATAGCGTAGGGGGACTGATTCATATTTTATTGGTCCTGGCTATAATCGCCATATTATTCCGCCTTATAGGCGGCAGGACGGTATAGCCAGCTAATTATTACTATAAATTAAATAAACGAAAACCGCCGGGAATGGCGGTTTTTTTATTTCCATTCAGTATTAATGCCTATTTTTGGTTTTGCAAACCATGTAAATTATCCAGATTGTGCAGAAAAATTACCAGCAACAGACTTTAGGCATACTAGGAGGTGGACAACTGGGCCGAATGCTCATTCAATCTGCCATTAATTATAACCTGAACATCCACATTCTGGATCCGGATGCGGAGGCCCCTTGTAAAAACCTTTGCAGCCGCTTCGTTCGGGGCAATCTTACGGATTTTAACACGGTGTATGAATTTGGGAAAGCATGCGATGTGATTTCCATAGAGATTGAGCACGTAAATACCCAGGCACTGTACCAACTGGAAAAGGAAGGCAGGAAAATATTTCCCCAACCACATATTATCGAATTGATTCAAGACAAGCGTAAGCAAAAACAATTTTACCTGGATAATGGCATCCCTACCTCCCCTTTTGTGCTGACGGAAACCAAAGCCGATGTGAAGCAACACCTGGATTTTCTGCCTGCCGTGCATAAATTGGGAAAAGAAGGTTACGATGGCCGCGGGGTACAACTCATTCGGGAGGCGCAGGATATTGACAACGCTTTTGACGCGCCGGGTTTGCTTGAGAAATTTGTCGATTTCGATAAGGAACTCGCCGTCATTGTCGCCAGAAATGAACAAGGGGAGGTAAAGACCTTCCCATCGGTGGAATGCGCTTTCCATCCGGTACACAATCTGGTGGAGTTTTTGTTTTCCCCGGCTGCCATTTCTTTGGAAACAGATCAGCAGGCACAGGCCCTGGCGTTGGAGGTGATCAAAAAATTGGATATGGTGGGCTTGCTGGCAGTTGAGCTATTTGTAACCAGGTCCGGAGAAATCCTGGTGAACGAGATTGCCCCCAGACCTCATAACAGCGGGCACCATACCATAGAAGCTAATTTTACCTCCCAGTTTGAGCAGCACCTTCGGGCAGTAATGGGCATGCCGTTGGGAGATACAGGTATCCGTAGTGCTGCGGCCATGGTTAATTTGCTGGGGGAAGCCGGATATACGGGAGAGGCATTGGTAGAAGGAATGGATGAAGCGATAAATATGAAGGGCGTGTACCTGCATCTTTACGGGAAGAAACTGACCAAGCCTTTTCGGAAAATGGGGCATGTGACGGTATTGGAATCGGATGTGGATCGGCTAAAACAAAAAGCACAGCGAATCAAAGAATTAATCAAAATAAAAGCATGAGCAAGGTTCAGGTAGGTATCATAATGGGTAGTCAGTCTGATTTGCCGGTCATGGCAGAGGCGGCCAAATTTTTAGAAGAAATCGAAGTAGGTTACGAGCTCACGATCGTTTCGGCGCATCGAACTCCCCTTCGAATGATTGATTACGCAGAAAATGCCAAGGCGAGGGGCATAAAGGTGATCATCGCCGGGGCAGGGGGCGCTGCCCATCTGCCGGGAATGGTGGCCTCACTGACCACCTTGCCGGTCATTGGGGTACCAGTCAAATCCTCCAATTCCGTTGATGGCTGGGACAGCATCCTTTCTATTTTGCAAATGCCTTCCGGTATCCCTGTAGCCACGGTGGCATTGAATGGGGCAAAGAATGCCGGGATCTTAGCCGCTTCAATTGTAGGTGCCTTTGAGGAAGAGACTGGGGCCAAATTGGCGACATTCAAAAAATCACTCAAAGAAAAAGTAGAAAATACCGCTGAAGAGATAGAAAGTAAAGGCTGGAAAACGGTACTTGGAAACAAAGGGTGATTTATGAGACCTTTTTTATCCGGTTAAACGTTAATTTCCTAATTTTTACTCCCCTTTTCAATGATAACTTCTTTGTTTTCCACCCTAATGGCGAAATCTTCAGGGTGAAGTTTTGGTCCGTATCGTTCGGCAAATACCCGGGTAAATGCGGCTCCAAAAAAAAGTATCAAACAAGAATACGATACCCACAATAAGACCAGGACCACAGATCCCGCTGCGCCATAAGTAGAGCCAGGTTCGGCGATACCAAAATAAAGGCTTAATAAAATCTTGCCCAGATTAAATAAAAAAGAGGTAATAAATCCACCGAGCCAGACGGAACGCCAATGAACCTTCATGTCAGGCATAAATTTAAATATCAAAACAAACAAACATCCTAACACAGCTGTGGAAAATAAAAACTCCAATACCTGGGCAATTTCCACATAGCCAGGTTCCCACAAGCGCGCCAGGTAAGTACTGACCAATGTCAATGCAGTGGAAACCACAAAACTGATAATCAATAAAAACGCAATGGCCATGACAAATGCCAGGCTCAAGGCCCTGTCCTTGATGATTTTCCAGTACCCGGCTTTGGGATCAATTTTTACGCCCCAAATTTCATTCATGGAAATCTGGAGCTGGTAAAATACACCTGTGGCACCAAAAATTAAGATAGCTATTCCAAGAATGGTCGCAAAAACAGTCCTGCCGTCTTTTTGGGTGTTTTCTATTATAGCAATCACTGCCTGGGCGGCATCTGGTCCTATGGCCTCCGAAATTTCGCCCGTGATCTGCCCCTGTACGATTTCCGTGCCCCAAATAGCTCCTACCGTATTGATAATAATGATCAGCAAGCCGGGAAGCGATAGTACTGCATAGTAGGCGACTACTGCGCCTAGTCGCCAGGGATTGTTGTCATTCCAGATCTTCGCCGCTTTCCAAAAAAGCCCGGGTAAATGCGTGATTCTAAATTTCCCCTTCCTCCTGACGGACACACTTTTCTTTCGTATCATTTCAATAAAAATTAATTTTTATCCGGCAATCAGATAATCCATCCGTACAGCATTAATCATGCCCGGCTATTCGCCTGAATTGGCAAACAAGTAATTGGATACTAAAAAATAAAGACCAGCAGGACTCAATTTCCCGTCACAAATTTTAAAGGGTCAGAAAGTAATCGTTCTCGTTACTTTTTCAGATCTTTTTACCTCCATGGTAAAGGTCTGTGTATTTCTGTCTTTATAATCTCCAAGTGGGGCAACTTTTACCGTGTACAGGCCCGGGTTTAATAAAAATTCACTTCCCCGGTCATAGGTACGGCCACCGGCTAGGTTTTTGCCAGAGGCTATTTCGGTAAGCGTAACCACCGTATCAATGGACTTGTCCGACACCCGGGCATCGATATAGGCAGTGCCTGTCTGAAAATCATGATTTATAGGTGCGGTCTTGCCGGAATGAATGGTGACCTTTTCAATTTCTGCGTAGGTGTCCATACCGTTCATGGCGAGGGCCTGAATGGTGATTTTATACGTACCTGGGTTTACCTCTACTTCTTTGGCTGAATAATAGGTACGAATCGAAGCGGCCACATTTCCATTTTGGTCAATTACTTTTACCATCGCATCCCAAAAGTCCCCATTATTTAAGATTGAAATCCCGAATTTCCCGCTGTCAAAACTAATCTCCTGATGCACCAGGCTGTCTTCCCTACTTTCAATGTCGGTAACAGTGACCATTTTCACATCACTCCCTTCAAGCGGGCTCACCTCAAAATTATACTTGCTCGGAGGCAAATAGAAAAAAACGGTGTCCCGGTAGGTTCGAACACGAATTGGTTCTCTTTTTCCAACGATATTATAGGCTTCAACAAAGGCATCAATGGGCTTCCCGTTCTTTACGGCATATACCGAGGCGTTGCTTTTGGGTTTGTCTATGGTAGCCGTCGTAGCTTCATTCAAGACCTTTCCTAGGTCAAGGGCATCAGTTGCCGGGAAATACTGACCATCGCCAGCACTCGTAGCGCATTTTAGTTGTTGGATATCTTCATCAAGCAAGCCAAAACCAATGATGTGTAGGCGAAAATCAATCCCTTCTTTTTTGGCCTCCGTTACTACCTCACAAATGTTACCATCGCAGGATTCGATCCCATCGGTCACCAGGATGATGGTTGCCCTGGTTTTTGATTCCCTTAAATGGTCAATTACCACCGAAGCAGCATATGCTAGAGGAATCATTCCCAATGGCTTGATCGAACGTAAGGCCGTATTGAATCCTGTTTTGGTTCCATTTTCGAAATCCACTAAAAATTCAACATCCCTGCAATCACCCTTTTTCTGTGACCATAGGAGACCAGCCCGATATTTTGGTTTTCCGGAAGGCTATTGACCGAGTTGGTCAATACCTCGGCCGCAATTTCCATTTTGGTTTTTCCGTCTAGTTGACCCCACATGGAACCGCTTGCATCATAAATAAAGACAATTGGTGACTGGGTTTCATTTTCCTGCGGAGCCCCTGAATAGACTGGAAAAACGGCTAAAAGAAAGAGAACAAGAGATTTCATAAGAGTCAGGTTTGGAGGAGGATACAATAAATATAATTAAAAAAAATAAATTTACTGCCTAATCCCCTTCAGTTCAACTGCTTAACCACCAAATTGTATCAGCATAGGAAGGTTTGGTAGGTTTAAAATCCTATTAGAAACTCCATCCGAAAGTGGTTTGAAAGATGTAATCTAATGAACGGCTAGCTTGAAAAGGTTGGTTATCGTAATTGACCGTCATTCCAGTTTTAATGTAAAAATCCAGCGGCAAATCATAGGTAAGATCCAGTCTATAATCAACTCTTACCCGGTCCTTTTCCGTTAAACTGGGGTAAATAAAGATATTGGAAAGCAGGCTTAGATCGCCCACATCAAAAAGATTTATTTCGGATGCGATCCAGGCTTCCGCGCTTCTTCGGTCCATTGTTTCCCCAACGAAATTCTCATTATTATAGGCCGCTCCTCCAAAAATCCTCCAATACATCGCATTTGATTTAATAACATCTCTACCGCCGCCCAGCAGGGTATTCACTCGCAAGTTTAGAGATTGCTCTGTATTGTATAGGTATTCTATCCTGGCCAGGGTAAACCAACCTTGTCGTAAAAAATGAATTCCCTGCAGGTTTCCATCTCCCCGGCTCATGTCTTCGGTCTCATCCTGCGAGGTTACCAATTTATTGAAAGCAGCATCAAAAGACCACCTTTCTGTGATATAACCAATATGGCTTCTGCCAGAAAATTGCCGTTGATTTCTTGCCCTGGTCAAGGTAAATCCCAAATCAATACTGGCACTTATCCTGTCCAGAAACCCCCTATCAACGGGCTTGATAAATAAAATATCTTCCACCGGGAAGGTCATTTCATTACCATGAACTGAATTGATTTTTAGAAACCCAATTTCAGGGCTGCTGATTTTTCCATACATTCTGCTTATGGACTTGGTGGAGGTGATAAATAGGGATTCGGAATAGATAGCCTTGATTTCATTCCATTTGACCCTGAAGTCGGACTTGCTATAGGGGGTTTCGATAACTAAAACTCCTCTTTCCATCGATTTGATTTCTCCAAGCAAGTAATCATTACCTTTTAAAACCAGTGAATCGCTTTGAGCATAAACCTTCCCAATTCCCAAGAGAAAGCTAAAGAAAAAGATGATGGTGACAGGACTTTTCATCGTATAAGATTAGTTTATAGGTGCTTTAATAGAAGTAATTTCGCATCTTACTGAATTAAAATCGTTCAAGTAGATGGTAGCGTTATTTGATTGGAAACAATATTTTGCTCAATTAAAGATTGAAAACGTTTTATTATTGACTTAAAAGGTTTTTATAGATCACCCCGTCTTTCATAATCAAGAGAAAGTTAGAATCCGGGTCTTCTATTAATTTTATGTTTTCAATAGGGTTGCCATCCACGACAATCAAATCCGCATATGCCCCTTCGGAAATTTGGCCTAGCCTGCCCTTCTGATAGGGGTTCCTATTTCCGCTCATGCGCAATAATTCCGCATTGGTGGAAGTGGCCATTTTAAGGACTTCAAAAGGGGTAAACCAGCGAGTTAATTTTGATAATTGTTTTCCCTGCCTTGAAGCAAGTGAGGCATCAAACAAACAGTCTGTTCCCCAAGCCGTTTTAATACCATATTTTTTAGCAAGTTGATAGGCGTTGTCCGTCCCATTGGTTATCATCAATTGTTTTCGTCTGTTTTCAGAACCCTCGGGTTGGGGATTGGCATCTTCATCATCCAAAAAAGGTTGCAAACTCCACCATATGTCCTTTTCTGCCATGAGTTTTGCAGTTGCTTCATCGGCTAATTGTCCATGGTCAATGCACTTTACACCCGCATTGATGGCTGCCTGCATGGCTGCAGGCGTATAGGCGTGTACTGTAACGTACGTTCCCCAGTTTTCTGCAGCCAAGACTGCAGCCCTAAATTCTTCTTCGCTGTATTGCATCACATCAATCGGATCATAGTTGGAGGACACCCCACCACCGGCCATCAACTTTAGTTGCGTAGCACCTTGCCTCAGTTGTTCGCGGGATCGCAATAAAACCTGATCTGCCCCATCTGCCAAAGCGGCAATTCCATTTCGTTCGGCGTAAGACATTTCCCCAATTCTCCTGGGAACATCAGTGGGAAGGCCAAAATCACCATGACCGCCTGTTTGAGAAATAAATGCGCCGGACGGAAAAATCCTGGGCCCCACTGCCAAGCCTTCATCTATTGCTTTTTGCAGAACAATGGCTCCTCCTCCCAAATCCCGGACTGTGGTAAACCCCCTTAAAAGCTGCTTTTCTGCCGCTTGAGCAGCAGATAAAGCAAGATAGGCCTGGGATGATGTCATGGCTTTTACCTTGGGAATACTTTCAAACATCATATGGGAATGGGCATCAATCAAACCTGGCATTACATATTTCCCTTCTCCATTGATGATTTGAGTTTTCGCACTTCTGTCTACAGGAATGGGATTCGGAGAAATCTGTTTGATTAGATTACCTTCAATCAATAGGTTGGACTTTAATAGGGTAGCTTCCTTCCCATTAAAAATATAAACATCGGTAATAAGCGTTTTACTTGTCGGTGTTTGGCCATTGGCCAAAAACACAGAACTAAAAAAAAGTAATGCAAATAATACAGGTATGGATCGATTCATGAATGATTTAATTAAGGTTGATATTTCTAACAAAAAGGGCTTGTCACATGAAATTGTTGCCTGGCTTTTCTTCATTTGGAGCAATGAAGCCTTTGAAAATGATAAGAATAAATAGGGCTATGAATTAATATTCCTTAACTGGTTTACCTTTTATCGTCTATAAAACGATAATATGCAAGATATTCAGATTAACTATAAACACCTAATAATGTTTTTCAAAATTTAAGAATACGATTTTTTTTATGAAATTTAAAAATGTGTACTCCTTAGTCGTCGTCTTCCTTTTTTCCTGCACCGATACGGAGGAACTCATATTTACAAGTACCTGGGGGATGGTTGAATATGAGGAAAACCAGGATGTGGAGCGGGTAGAGTCGTTTACGTTTTACGAAAATGGCACCTACGAATAGTGGGTGGGGTATCGGGGGGCTGGTTCAGAGCGTTTTTGGGTTACCAATTTTATGCGAAGGGTAGGTACCTACGCGTTGGAAGGAAACCGGGCGTTAATTCAAGAAAGTGAACGCCTGTTCCAACTGGGGGAACCTTTTACGGTGATCTGGATCAACTGAGCCCCATGATCCCCAACCCGGAGGTGTGGGCAGAGCTGTCGCTTAGCGAAAACGGAGCCGTTCTGAACATACAACTTCCCTGCAACCCCGTTTCCTCGACACGGTGCATCCCCGATAAAACCTATAACAAACGGGTAGCTTCCTCCGGTGGAATGGGTTAATGCGGATTTATCAAATCTCGCTAACAATAAACAGAGCGCAAGCGTGGGAGAGAAGCGCTATTAATTGTCTTTCCCGGTGATCCAATCGGCTGCTCGCCAGTTCTATCCTATAATGGGGCAAATTAGATTTCCCAAAGCCCTTACCACCGAAAAAGTTACTTCAATAGGTCAATCCAAAACCAAAGGGAAACAGTGTATCTTCTTCGGAATATCCCGGCGCGTCAGGGGCCTGGTCCACGATTGCCTCCGGCTTATTGGCCAGGGCAAAGGGAAGTTTTCCGGCTGGCTTGAATTTTCCAGTGAGGATGTCCAAAAGGGCCCCATCCGTAACGCCAAAAGTAGCCAAAATGGCTCCAGCATTCAGGATTCCGGAATTTTTATCCAAAACATAGGGTTGTCTGAAATCAATGGCCAACACCGTATTTTCAGCACGTTTCTAAATACAAACCGGGTCATCTTTTCATCCTCAATGAATTGGACCGCACGGTCTGTTATATGGCCATACTCCCCGGCATTAAGCGTATTGATCAGTAGCATGCCCACCTTTTCCTCTAAAGTCATCTGACCGAGCAGGTTTCCTATCCGCTGCTCCACCGGCAGCCGCCAATCCTCATAGGCATCCAAACGATTGTTTTTGTTGAGGTCTTTGAAGGTCAATTGCCCTTCATGCAGAAGGTCAACAGCCCGGGATTCAATCGCCGGTTGGTGGGTATAAGTACCTTGCGCATGGCCCTGAATGCACAATAACAAAATGGACAGTCGGAATAGGTGTTTCATGATTGCTTTAACTTCCAGAGTTCTTTTGATTCATTTCCCTCTTTTGTGTTCAATTGAATTTTATCCGAATGGCTGCAAATAAAACGGATCCTATCTTCCGGTAAATTGTTATGACTTGCTATGGCTCTGGTAGAACGCCATACCTTCGAATGCTTAGGTTTTGTATTCTCTTTCAGCCATTTCAACACCCGCTTGGTATGGCTTTTTTTCAAGTAATGCTGACGTGACAGTTCAGCCAGCCAAATGACCTATCCTGCGATGGCACCGCCTACAGCACCAATAATAATTCCTTGTCATATTTCCACTTCATCCATGGGAAAGCAATATACCCAATAATCAATTATAGTGATAGGTCTATAGAAATTATCTCTATTCGGAAATACCAGGTAAAAAAATACAGGGGATAAAGATCCAGCATTCGGTTGGGAGAAATGATACCAGCAAATTATCCCTTTGCCAATCTAAAAAAGGAAAGATTACAGTTGCCTAAGGATTCGGTTCAATTACCCTGGATAATATGATTTCGGAAATTGACTTTTTCAAATCCGAACCTGACCGGCAGTTCGTGCGAATAATCCGGATTAAAACGGCAAGATATCTCCTTCGCTGTCATCGCTGAACGTACTGACATCAGGCTGATCCTGCTTTTGGCTTCCGGAAGCCGCTCTGCCACCTCCGTTACCGGTATCCTGGCTGTTTACGCGCCAGACTTTCACATCGGTATACCAGCGTCCATTGTATTCCCTGCTTTCTACTTCTATACTGGCAGTAAGATCAGCACCTTCCTGAATGTTAAATTGGTCGATTTTATCTCCCCATACGGTGAGGCAAACTTTTTTGGGATACTGCCCGGGGGTTTCCATAATATAGTCCCTTTTTCGCCAGGTACCGTTTCTACCGTTACCTGATTGTTCTTCCAGTGCCTGAATGATTTTTCCAGTTAGTTCCATGGGTTGTCGGTTGATTGTTGAAAAAACGAAGGTAATTAAAAGGGCTGGGATTTAAAATAGCTGTCTCGGTACCTGTCCCATTTTAAACCCTTATCGGAGGATCCGAAGCGGCCATTTGTTGGCCCTGAACCCATACCGTGATGCGGGGTTCGAAGAAGATAAAATTTCCTTAGCGGAATGAAAACCAGTATTCCTAGAATCGATGGATGGGACGATCCGCGTTCGGTTTAAACATAAAAAACCGGCCAATCCCTATTGATCAGCCGGTTTTTGGTTTCGATTAAATGTAATTGTCAGCCCATATTTTTCACGGCATGGTCTACCGCTCTGGCGGCAAAGGCCATGTAGGTCAGGGAAGGGTTTTGCGTACTGGTGGAGGTCATACAGGCCCCGTCGGTCACGTATACATTGGGGCAGCTATGAATCTGGTTCCATTTATTCAGCACCGAAGTTTCCGGATCTTTCCCCATTCTGGCTCCTCCCATTTCATGGATATCCAGGCCGGGGGCACGTTTGTCATCCCGGGTACGGATATTGGTGAATCCTGCCGCTTCAAACATTTCGGTCATCTGCTCCAGGTAATCCTTGATCATGGCTTCGTCATTGGCATCGTAGTCCATGGCAATCTTTAACTGCGGAATGCCCCAGGCATCTTTTTTAACAGGGTCCAGGCTTACCTGGCTTTCTTCTTTCGGGATGGTTTCGCCCATCATGTGCGAACCCACCCGCCAGGGTCCGTATTCCTCCCGGGTCAGTGCCTGTTCCAGTTCTTCTCCAATGCCGGAGTAGTCCGTAATCATGCTTCGACTAGCACTGAATCCGGCCGCATATCCCCTCAGAAAATCGGTTTCCTGTTTGTAAACATTCCGGAAACGCGGGAAGTACCCGGAAGTGGGCCGTCTTCCCTCAGTGGTATATTCTTTTAAGCCATCATATTCACCGGAAATACCTGCCCGGTAGTTATGAAAGGCCACGTATTTTCCCAGGACGCCACTGTCATTGCCCAAGCCATTGGGAAAACGGTTGGAGGTTGAATTCAACAAGATCAGATTGCTATTGAGGGCACTGGCATTCAAAAAGATTACCTTGGCATAATACTCTGTGGTTTCCCCGGTATTGGCATCGATCACCCGAACTCCCGTGGCTTTGCCTTTGGCCTCGTCATAGATGATGGAATGAACTACTGCATGGTGTTGCATACTGAGGTTGCCGGTGTTGGCAGCCCAGGGCAAGGTGGAGGAGTTGCTACTGAAATAGCCTCCAAAAGGGCAGCCCCGCTGGCAAAGCGTCCGGTTTTGGCAAAGGGCCCGCCCCTGTTTGGCATAAAATTCCTTGTTGCCGGTAATGTGGGCACATCGCGCCACGATTATTTCCCTTTCGGGGTAGTTTTTACGTAGAAAGTCCTTGAAGTACAACTCACCGGCTGTCAGCTCGAAAGGGGGTAAAAACTCCCCATCGGGGAGGTTGTCCCTGCCATCCTTATTGCCCGAAACACCGATAAATTTCTCTACATGGCTGTACCAGGGAGCGATGTCCTGATAGCGAATGGGCCAATCCACCGCAAATCCATCCCGGGCAGGTCCTTCAAAATCGAAATCACTCCAGCGCTGCACCTGTCGGGCCCAAAGCAGCGATTTGCCGCCCGTTTGATACCCTCTGATCCAGTCAAAAGGTTTTTCTTGTACATAGGGATGCTCCTGGTCTTTTACAAAAAAATGCTGGGCATCCTCCCGAAAGGCGTAACAACGACTCACTACGGGGTTTTCCTTTTTGATTTCTTCCGGAATGGCTCCCCGGTGTTCAAATTCCCAGGGCATCTTATTGGTGGTAGGGTAATCCTGAACGTGCTTCACTTCCCTTCCTCGTTCAAGAACCAGGGTTTTGAGGCCTTTTTCGCAAAGTTCTTTGGCTGCCCAACCGCCGCTCATCCCTGAGCCGATAACGATAGCATCGTAGCTGTTTTCCTTTTTACTGTGTATATTCAAATTCGCCATGGCGTACGTTTCTTTTATGCGTTTTCAATCTTTTTGCTTCCGTAAAAGCGTGCAGGAACCAATTCATAGGGTTTGATTTCCGTCATGAAGTACTCGGAATTCAGGTAGCCCTGCAAGGCAAACCGTTTGGTGGTGCTAATAAAACCTCTAGCAGCATCTGCTTCCTTGTCTCCATCCATAACCAGGGTTTTACGAAGGCTGTTTTCGGCCTGTGCTGCATCCATCTGGGAAAATTCCGTTCCAAAATGGGTTTTGGAAAACAGTTCCCATTGCCGGAAGCCGGTGAGAAACGCTTCCTGCTGGGTATCATTCAGACAATCGTTGCACATCACCAGCACAAAATCGGGAAGCTGTAGTGCTTCCCCGGATTTGAGCACGTTTCCCGGAAAAATCGTATGGATAATGCGGGTCAACAGTTCTTTTTCAGAAGCGGTGATCTTAAGGTTTTCATAGGCTTGCAAGATGGATTCCTCGCTGAAGTCGCAGGCCGGAATCAGAACCACCCCTCCGGTAAGCAGCGCCAATTGCTTCATGGCAGATCTTCTATCCATAATCGTAGGTATATTTAATGATAATTGTCAAACAAGGTATTGATTTTTTGATTACCTGCCACAGGTTTTTTTTATTGGTGGTATATTGCGAGCGAAATGATTTAATTTTGTAAGCGTAACTACATTCTCATCGTATTCCTCCAATCCATGATCAAAAGTTTACTATTATTAATAATTACTTTATTGCCTTTGACGCTCTTGGCGCAAACCAGAATCCTGGTGCTGGATGCACAGTCTGGCAATCCCATACCTTATGTTTCGCTGAAAGCAAATAATCTGCCTGCTTACGTGGTCGATGAAGAGGGACAAGTGAGCTTTTCATTGGAAGAAGCAACCGAGATGCGTTTTTCGCACGTAGCCTATGAGAGCAAGACCCAAACGGTACCCGTCTCAGGCACCTTGACGGTTTCCCTGCAGCGGGCTGAAAACGCCCTTTCGGAAGTAGTGGTCAGTTCTTTTGATACGGAAAGGCCCCTTTTGGAGCAGGCAGCAGGTATTGCAAGGGTTTCTGAAGCGGATTTGTTTCGGTTCAATGAAACCTCGGTGGTCCATGCCTTTAATACCAAACCGGGCATACGGGTGGAACAGAGAGCACCTGCCAGCTACCGAATTTCGATTCGGGGAAGCTCCTTGCGCGCGCCTTTTGGGGTAAGAAATGTAAAAGTCTACTGGAATGGAATCCCTTTTACGGCTGCAGACGGCACCACGCCGCTCAACATGCTGGATCTTTCCAACCTGGAGAACACCGAGATTATCAAGGGGCCGGCGGGAAGCATCTATGGTGCCGGAAACGGAGGCGTGATTAATTTTAGCAGTAGTCCGGATATCGATGAAAACAGGATTAGCTCGGATCTGATCTTTGGCGACTTTGGAATGACGAGGTACCGCTTTGGCTTGTCTCAAGAAATGGAAGAAGGAGGTATCAAGGTCTCCTACGTGAAACAGAAAGCAGACGGCTACCGGGACCATACCGCCATGGACCGGGAAGTAGTCCAACTTAGCGGATATTTCCGGCCCTCTGAAAAGCAACGGCTGACCACCCAGGTGTTGTATTCAGATCTTTTTTACGAATTGCCCGGGGCATTGACTGCCAGCCAGGTGGAGGAAGATCCCCGTCAGGCCCGACCCGGATCTGCGGCCCAAAATGCATCCATTGACCAGCAGTCGATGTATGGAGTTGTTTCTCACGATTACCAGTTCCATCCCAATTTCAGCAACAAGACCTCGATCTATATTAATACCGTGGATTTCGAAAACCCCTTCAACCTAGACTATAAGAAGGAAACGCAGTTTAGTTACGGGGGAAGAACCAGTTTTACCTATGATGCCATTTGGGGTTCTGTGCCGGTACGTTTGATCGGCGGGGGGGAATACCAGTTTTCAAATACGGCGGCCCAAAACTTTGGAAACCGGGCCGGTCAGGCAGATACCATCCGGTTTAGTGATGAATTGCAATCTACTACTGCCTTTCTTTTTCAGCAAGTGGAGGCGGAATTATCAGAGCAATTTTTACTGACGCTGGGTTTGAGCGAAAATTTTTCCAATTTGGATATTGCCAGAAACATTGATGCCATCCGGGGAATGCCCTCGCAGGCCCGTCGCACATTTGATCCGGTGATTGTTCCCAGACTCGCATTGGTTGCCAAACTGAACCCCACCGCGGCGATTCACGGGAGCATAAGTTCCGGTTTTTCACCTCCTACCATTGACGAAGTACGTACCAATGAAGGGACGATTAATTTGAATTTGGAGGCAGAGAAGGGAATCAACTACGAGCTGGGCTACCGGTCCAGTTTTAATCAGGGAAGGGTGAATGTGGATGTTTCCGCTTTCTATTTTAAACTAGACGAGACCATCACCACCTTTACCAATGAGCAGGGAGTGGTGCTGTTTCGCAATGCCGGGGCAACGGACCAAAAAGGAGTGGAAGCCCTGGTGGATTATGCCTTGATCCGCAATCAACTGACTTTTATTCAAGAGCTTAAATTGACTCATACCTTTACCGGTCATTATTTTACCTTTGCGGATTTTGTACAGGGAGAAAATGATTATTCCGGAAATGACCTCACCGGAGTGGCACCTCATACCTTGGTTAATCAATTGGATATACGTACCAGGCCTGGTTTTTACCTTAATTTCACCCACCAATTTGTGGATGATATTCCGCTGAATGATGCGAATACGGTCTACCAGGATGCCTATCACCTGCTAAATGCCCGCGCAGGCTGGAGGGGCAGTATCGGTACCACCTTGGATTTGGAAGTTTTTGCGGGAGTGGAAAACCTGTCCGATTCCAGCTATAGCCTGGGCAATGATTTGAACCCATTCGGAGGCAGGTACTTCCAACCAGCCGCTCCAAGAAACTTTTATGGTGGGATAAAGGTTGGATTGAAATACTAGTAACAACAGCACACTTATGAATAATCGACCCGTATTTAATATAGAAGAAGTCAATAAAATCATCCGAAACCGAAGGTCTCAATTTGTAGCTCAGTTTAAGGAGGACGACCCGGTGGATGATCGGATCATTATGGAAATGCTTGAAAATGCCAATTGGGCACCAACCCACAAGCTGACGGAGCCCTGGCGTTTTGTAGTCTTTTCAGGAGAAGGACTTCGGCGACTGGCTGATTTTCAATCCGGATTATACAAGGAACGAAGTGAAAAAGCCGGGAAATTTATAGAAGCCACTTATACTAAATTCAAGGAGAACCCGCTGAAAGCTTCTCATATCATTGCGATCGGGATGAAGCGAGATCTTCGGGCGAATCTCCCGGAAATGGAAGAAGTAGCGGCGGTTTCCATGGCGGTACAGAACATGTACCTGACGGCCAGTGCCCATGGTTTGGCGGCATATTGGGGGACCGGCGGACCTACATTTTGGCCGGAAGCCAAATCCTTTTTTGGCCTGGAAGAAGAAGACATGCTGATGGGCTTTTTTTATGTGGCCAAACCGGCTACCGATCGCTGGCCGGAGGGAAGAAGGAAGCCAATTTCAGAAAAAGTGACCTGGGTAAGAGAATGAGGAATAGTAAAAAGCAAGGCATGGATTGTTCGCCGGAATGTATCGGGTGGAGCTTGCTGCTGCTGCTGTTTATCAGTTCCTGCGGAGAAGACTACCTGCCCAAGCCGATGGGATACAATCGCATTGACCTGCCGCAAAGAGAGTTTGAGTCCCTATCAATGGAACTTCCCTATTCCTTTCAGCATTCCAGGCACTTGCAGGTGGAGCCGGATTCCTTCAACATGGCTGAAAAAACCTGGATCAATCTACACTATACGTCACTGGGAGCAAGGGTGCACCTTACCTATAAGCCTATTGAAGGGAATAAAGAAAACCTGAGAACCTACCTGGATGACGCGCTCAATCTGACTTTTAAACATCAAGTCAAGGCTTATGGCATTGACGAGAGTGTTGTCCGAACGCCTAAGGGCTATACTGGATTGGTAGCCGAGTTGAGCGGAGAAGTCCCGACGCAGTTCCAGTTCTTTGTGACGGATTCCACCACTCATTTTCTGAGAGGGGCACTCTATTTCAATACCGCAGTTAAGAACGATTCACTGGCCCCGATCATTGAATATGTTAAGACAGATATGATGCATTTAATTAATACAGTGGAATTTAATTGATTGATGTGATTATATGTCGTACCTTGCTTACTGGTATTTTGGATACCATCCCTCACCCGGCTGATTTCATAAAATACGAAGCCACCTCCGACCTTGATTCACCTTTTGCAATTCACCTATTAAAATATCAGTATGGCTACGCCAAAATTTTCTAAACCTACCCTTAATTTCCATCAGGATCTTAAAAAAAGGGTAAGTGACTACTTCCGGGAAAAACAATTAACACGGTCCGGTAACCGCCCCCTTTATTTGAAAGCGAGTATCATTGTATTGTCTTTTATTTTTCTATACGTTCACCTTGTATTCTTTACTCCTCACTGGGCATTTGCGTTGTTGGAATGCCTGCTTCTTGGTGCCATGACGGCTTTTATTGGCTTTAATGTCATGCATGATGGGGCACATGGGAGCTTTAGTGACCGGCCCTGGGTCAATCGATTGGCAGGTCTTTCTATCAATTTTCTGGGAGCGAATGTATTTATGTGGAAAACCAAACATAATGTGGTACACCATTCCTATACTAATGTGGAAGGAGTGGATGACGACTTGAACGCCGGCCATTTTTTGAGACTTTCCCCAACCCAGAAAAAGTTTAAATTTCATCAGTTTCAACATTACTACTTTATTTTTACCTATTCCCTGCTATACCTTTATTGGGTATTTTTCACGGATTATAAAAAATACGTGACCAAAAAAGTCGGCCAGGTTCCCATAACGAAGATGAAGTTATCAGATCATATCAGTTTCTGGTCTTTTAAGGCCATTCATCTGGTCTTATTCCTGGCCATACCCATTTATATGGTAGGCTTTAGTCAATGGCTGCTGGGTTTTGCTGTTTTCAGTTTGTTTGCAGGACTATTACTGACCCTGGTATTTCAATTGGCACATAGCCTGGAGGAAACAGCTTTCCCGATACCTTCCCCGGTCACCAACAGCTTGGAGGACGAATGGATGATTCACCAAATCCGGACCACTGCCAACTTTGCGACCAGCAACAAACTGCTGACCTGGTTTTTGGGTGGCTTGAACTTCCAGGTGGAGCATCATTTGTTTCCAAAAATTTCGCACATTCACTATCCTGCTATCAGCAAGATAATCAAGCAAGCATGTCAGGAGTATAACATCACGTATCTGGAGCATCAGAAATTGCGTCGTGCTTTCCTTTCTCATTTCCGACATTTAAGAGTGTTGGGAACCGCTTAAGCCATGGGGTAGTATTTGGCATTCCCATTTCTACCACTTACATTTGCATCAAGATCATTAGGGGTGCCCCAATATACCGGGCTGAGATCATACCCATATTACCTGATCCGGGTAGTGCCGGCGAAGGGAAATGAGAAATAGCTAATCGTACGTACTGCTATTGGGTAAACTACGAAAAAAGGAATACCCCTTTATTCCTTTTATGTTTAACCGAATTCGTTAATAATTATGATTCGCATGTATCTGGTAGCAGCAGTAATGCTGTTTACCCAATGGGCAATGGCCCAAAATCGCATTCAGGGAGAAATCAGGGATGCAGAAAACGATGTTGCCCTTCCGGGGGCTACCATTGTCCTTGAAGATTCGGACCAAGGTACCGTCTCGAACAGAAACGGAAGCTTTGAGCTGAGAGGAATGGTGCAGGGAGAATGGGAACTACGCATATCCTTTGTGGGATATGAAACCACCTGGGTTACCGTCCGGGTTCCGCAGGATTCACCGCTTCTGATTGAGCTGAATCCGATCACCATTTCTACAGAGGAGTTTATCGTCTCCGGAACCAGGGCTTCGGCCACCACCCCC
The DNA here is from genome assembly GCA_041685605.1 of Cyclobacterium sp. Lineage (GTDB taxonomy): Bacteria > Bacteroidota > Bacteroidia > Cytophagales > Cyclobacteriaceae > Cyclobacterium. The sequence continues at coordinate 38,394 of JAWLFL010000012.1, forward strand.
ACCACCTTTCAGGTGATAGACAAATCAGACCTTTCCAAGAATAACCTGGGACAGGACCTGCCCTTGTTGCTTAACTATACCCCGTCCATGGTCACCCACTCCGATGCCGGAGCAGGTGTAGGCTATACAGGTTTGAGAATCAGGGGAACCGACCAGACCCGGATTAACGTGACGGTGAATGGGATTCCGCTGAACGACGCCGAATCACACGGCGTTTTTTGGGTAAACATGCCGGATTTTGCTTCTTCGGTAGAAAATATCCAAATCCAGAGAGGCGTAGGCACTTCGACCAATGGAGCGGCCACCTTTGGTGCCAGCCTGAATATCCAAACCGATACCAAAAAGGAAGAAGCGTATGCGGAAACCGATCACTCGGTGGGCTCTTTTGCTACCCGGAAGCACACCATAAAGGCAGGTACAGGACTGATTGACGAGCACTGGGCGGTAGATACCCGGCTTTCCAGGATTTCTTCTGATGGCTATATCGATCGGGCTTTTTCGGACCTGAAATCCTATTTCGTTTCCGGCGGCTATTTTGGTGATGATCATGTGGTAAAGGTCAATATCTTTTCCGGATCTGAACAGACGTATCAGGCCTGGAACGGCGTTCCCGAAAACCTGCTGGAAACCGATCGCACCTATAACGGCTATACCTATGAAAACGAAACCGATAACTACCAGCAGGATCATTATCAGTTTATTTATGCCGGTACCTGGGGAAATTATCTGAAAGCCAACTTTGCATTACATTATACGCAGGGACAAGGATATTACGAGCAATTCAGACCGGATGACAATCTGCCGGATAACTATGGGATTGACCCCATCCTGATCGGAGATGAGGAAATCGCCGAAACCGATATTATTCGTAGAAGGTGGCTGGACAATGATTTTTATGGGGCGGTTTATTCTCTGAAATACGTGTCCAAAAATGGTAAAGTGGATGCCATTTTAGGAGGAGGAGCCAATCGTTATGATGGAGACCACTTTGGGGAAATCATCTGGATGGGTGTGAGCGGAGATACCGATATCCGCGACCGCTACTACGACAATGTGGCGGTGAAGGATGACCGGAATATTTACCTCAAATCAACCTACGAAGTACGGGAAAGGCTGTATTTGTTTGGTGATTTTCAATGGAGAAATATTTACTATCGTTTCCAGGGAATCAACAGCGACCTAAGGACGATCACCGGAAGCCAGAATTATAACTTTTTTAACCCTAAACTTGGCTTGTCTTATGAAACGACCAATGGAAAGACCTGGTATGCCTCCTACGCCGTGGCCAATCGGGAGCCGGTACGGGCAGATTTCACGGATTCTCCGCTCGCAGAAATCCCCAGACCGGAGACCTTGAATAATGTGGAAGCGGGCGTTCGCGTCAATCGCAATCGCTATCAATACAGTGCCAATCTGTATTACATGGGGTATCAGGACCAATTAGTACTCACCGGACAGCTCAACGATGTAGGGGCTTATATCCGGGAAAATGTTGCCAGTAGCTATCGGGCAGGCATAGAACTGGATGGAGCGCTGCAGCTTACCTCTCGCTGGACGGTTGGAGGAAACATTGCATTTAGTAGAAATAAGATTGACACGTTTACGGAATATAATGATGTGTACGACGAAAATTGGGGATTCGCCGGCCAGGAAAGCACCACTTATCAGGATACGGATATTGCCTTTTCTCCCAATCTGGTAGGTAGTGCCCTCATCGATTTCCGTCCGGTAAAAAACCTGGAGCTTAGCCTGCTCAATAAGTATGTTGGGAGACAGTACCTGGACAATACCCAGCAGGAATCCCGTAGCCTGGACCCTTTCTGGACGACCGATCTACGGTTCTCCTACAGCTGGAATCCCGGGTTCGTGGAGGAAATGGCGTTTTCTGTAAAGGTAAATAACGTTTTCAACGAATTGTACGAACCCAATGGCTATACCTTTAGCTATTTCGTGCCCACCGAAGGAAACAGCGGACGGGAATTGGTGACTGAAAATTATTATTATCCCATGGCCGGGACCAACTACCTTGCGGGCCTGTCCATACGCTTTTAAGAGAAAGCTGTCAAGCCACCCCATAGCGTTTTCGAATGCTATTTGGGGTGGTTTTATTGGATAGGAGTGCCGTGTGTCTGTCGAATAAGTTGTCGGGAAAGAAAGGAAGAGCTTTGTAGCAATTTTACCGCCAGGGAAGATACCAGTGGGGCGCCAAATAGCTGTTGTATTTTTCTTCCCAGCATGAGCCGTTTCCGAAAAAATCGATTCCAATTTTTTTGATAGGCCTCGTGAATTTCAGTGAGGCCTTGTTTTTCCTTAAAGGCTTCGGCTGCCAGGATTGCCGTATGGATCGCAATGGCCATCCCGTTTCCGCAGAGAGGGGTGATCATGCCAGCAGCATCGCCTAACATCAGGATCTGATTTTCCACAGGCTGTTTTGTGGCAAAGCTGATCTCGTTGATCACTTCCGGTCTGTCCCATAAAAAAAAGGCATTTTCAAAAATATGACGAATATGAGGATTTTTGTACAGGTAGGTTTCTTCCATGGCAGCAATACTTCCGGAAGTTTTGAGCTGTTCCCTGCTTCCGAGGTAGCACAAGTTAAAATGCCCGTTTTCTACCTTATTGATTCCCAGGTAGCCACCATTGTAGTTATGTAACGCCACCATTTGGTCCTCCAACCCCTCCATCTGTATGTGGTATTTTATGCCAACATAGGGACTTCTTTTTTGTATGAAGGGCCGTGCTAATTTTTTATCAATTTTGGATCTCTTGCCATAAGCACCCAATACAAATTCCGAAGGCAGGACGGTACCGTCATTGGTTTCAACTAAAAAGCCATGCTTTTCGGATTCGTAGTGGACATTGGTAACCTGGGTTTTTTGCAAAAACTGCACCCCCTGTTCCATGCATTTTTGATAAATATGGTGGTCCAGTACGTAGCGGCTTATCCCAAAACCGCCTAAATCCAACGGAAAATCAGCGTGATTTCCATTGACGGCACTTAACCTAAATTGGTTGATGGAAGGCGGATTGTGCTCAAAGGGAAACAGATCTTCCCGCATCAAAAAATCTTTTACCTCATTGGACACGTATTCTCCACAGACCCGATGAAAGGGATAGGTTTTTTTTTCGATAACCAACACTTTTCTACCTTGCCGGGCTAATAAATAGGCAGCTGTCAGTCCGGATAGGCCACCTCCAATAATAATGATTTCATTTTCAAACATGCGTGATTTTTTTAACTATTCTTATTCGGGATGGTTTGGAAAACGAGAAAGATATTTCAACAGGTGATTTCCATTCCGGATAACAAACAGATTTAAAAATAATCCTTTAATTTCGTCTTTCCACTAAATCATTGAAAATGAAAAAATACAAGCATCGGTCAAAGTCAGGTATACTCCTTACGTTTTTGGTAAGTTTATGCTTTATCCTGGTATTTACCGAAGAAGCCGACGCCCAACGGAAAAACAAGAAAAACAAAAAAGAGGACGAAAAACAAGAAGAAAAGGCCTCGGATGAAAAGGAAGAATCCAAAGGGGGCTTAAAACCCTACAAAGAGGTCATTACAGAAGAGGCACAAAGCCGGGAAGGGCTTTTTGACGTGCATCTGGTGGATGGATCTTATTTTTATGAGATACCGGAGGAAATGCTGGGTAGGGAAATGTTAATGGTCACCACCATCGCCAAGACGGCTTCGGGAATAGGCTACGGAGGCGAGCGAACCAATACACAGATG
>JAWLFL010000123.1:0-11493 GCA_041685605.1 Cyclobacterium sp.
GGCAGTTTGAAAAAGCTGCCTTTTTTTTGGTAAACTACTCAAAAAATGAAAGTACCGCTTTTAAGCTGCCTTTTAACGGTTCTTCTTTATTTCCCCGGAATTTCCCAGAAGCTGGATAAAATTACGGTAAGGACGAAAAACCCGTCGAAAGTAGCGACGTATCACGTCTTGAAGGACCAGAAAACCAAACATGGTCCTGCAGTAGTTAAATACAGAGGTACCTTGGGTTTTCATGAACAGGGACCCTTTACACAGGGAGAAAAGACAGGTGTTTGGGAATACTTCGATGCGCAGGGGGATTTGGTCCAGAAATATAATTTTTCTACCCAATCCTTTGAGCTATTAAAGGATTTTACATCTGTGAAGGAAGTGTATATCCTTCAAGGGGAAGATTTGGTTCAGGTGAATACCGGAGCCAGGCCTGTTCTATTGGGAGGTGATGCAAAATTCTATTATTTTCCGGCCAATAACCTCCGATACCCTTACTCGGCATTAGCTAAAGGGATATCCGGAACGGTTGCTGTGATAGTTACGATTACCAAAGAAGGGAAAATGGTAAATCCATTTATCCCTAAAGAAGGGGACAAAGACCTGGATAAGGAGGCACTAAGAGTGATCAATTTGATCCCTGATGAATGGGTGCCGCTAAGAATAAATGGATTAGCTATGGATAGTTTAGTGCTTTTATTTATTAGTTTTCAAAGGGGTTAAAGCCTAAAACCAACTGTTTTGGAGGTCTTGCATTAACCTATAATTTTTTTAATGCATTGACTAATTGGTATTTTAAGATTTAGGGAGAAGCCCGTTTCCTTTCCAAACGAATAGCAGTATAGGGCTGTTTTGTCTGGAATGAAAAGTTTCCCGAAATAACTTCCTGCTCCTCTACCACCTTCTGGTTCCAGGTATCAATTACCTGCAACTGATAGGGAGTTTCGCCAGTAAGCGTTATTTGAAGCTGCTGACCTGACGCTGCGGCGTAGGCCCAATACAGTTCCTGATCCAATGACAAGTAATACTGGTTGGTGGAAAGATTTTCGGGATCCTCCCCGGGAATAAGTTTTGGTTTCATTTCAGAAAAAGGAGTTTGCTGCATCCATTGCTTAAAATAGGCAATCCTATCCGGACTCGAACCTGCCAGTAAGCCGCCTTTTGCCCACCACCTTACCTCAGTTTGGTCATCCGCCTTATTTTCATAAGTATCGCCATGTGTAGGGTAGCCACCACTAAAAGCCGCCATCCAAAAATAACTCGCCATTTCTTCTCCACTGAGGTTCCCCCAGCCACTGGGCACATCTCCTTCATACCTCATTTCATCAAATAGCAGGGGTTTTCCATATTTTTCCCGCCACCTTTCCGCATTGTAAAACTGAGATGTCTGTGTACTGGTATGCGTTATCCATTCTGCTGTGTGGTCGTAAAAATGATCCTCCGACCCGTACCAATTGTGAATGCCGCGCAAACGTTGGTGGGGATCCTCTTGTTGAAGGAGGGTACCCAGGCCCTCCCAATCGATCGCGTCTTTTATTTCCGGAACGTCCCATTCATTGGCCAGTGACCACCAAAGGTTGCTGTAAGCTGAAAAGCGTGCCATTACATAACGGACGTACCGCTCGTTCCAGGTTGCGCCCATGCTACTGTATCCCCATCGATCATAGGGATGAAACAGGATTACATCAGCCTGGATCCCCAGTTTCTGCAATTGCGCTAACCTACGTTCAAAATTCTGGAAAAATTCAAAATTGGGTCTGGAAAAGTCATTTTCTTCATCTTCTCTGAAAAAGGGATAGGCCCATGGCTCCACTTCATTTCCATAAATGTAAGATTTAGGGAAAACACACATGCGAATTTTATTGAACGGGGCTTCTGCCAGTGTAGCCAGCGTTTTCTCCTGGATGTGCTGATCAACACTGGTCCACTGGTAGGCAGTTGTCCCAACAGCAAAGTAGGGGCTGCCATCAGCGTAGCGGAGGTAGTGAGTCTGATACACTTCGACTGGTCCATGGTTGGACCCGGTGGGATCTACTGCCTTAAATTTCCCTTGCTGCTTGGCCAAAGAGGTTTCGTTGCTTTGAGTGATGTAAGACCATTCTCCTGTTTCTGGAGGCGAAAACCGAATATAATAATCTCCATTGCCATCATAAAAGCCCGGCACTTTTATTTCTGTGTCCTTATGGCTGAACACCGCGGAGAGTGCTACTTCCATGTAGGGATTACCTTCTGAAGGACCTTCCAGTGCAAGTTCAAAAATGCGCCATTTTTCAACCACGTTCAGCTTCTCCGAATCGACGGGGCTACAACTTATCGCTGTCAACCATATACAGGCAATTTGCAAGCCACGGAGCTTTTTACCAAAGCAGGAAAATAGAGTCAATAGCGGGTTCATTTCTGGACGGGTTTACTGAATTAAATCTTCAAAAAGTAACTAAAAATCGTGTAATTAAGAAATTATATAGTAAATTATCTAATTGGTAAAGAATTGATTTTAAACTTCTAACGTACAATATATCAGTTAAAAACCTCTATAGGCGGATAGTTTACCAATGCCAGGGTTCAGGCCAGTTATCGAAACTCCTTGGGCAATTTTCCATGCTATTTTTTAAAGGCTGCGGAAATGTGGGTGGCATGCTTGTATTCCAATTCTCCCTGGCACCAAGCGTGGAAATTTATCAAACATAAAGGTTTATTGGCTATAGTTTTCGCCGTTACAATCCTTTATTCCCGGATAGTACGCATTTCCAGAAATAGCCGGCTGATAAGAAGGGTTCGAATAGAAAAAATCGTTTAACGCACAAAAATCCATCGGATGCAAACCGTTCATAAAAGCCGATTATAGGGTATTGAATAAGCGTTGCCAAACCAATTAATCATTCCGGAAAAAGGCTGGCATCCATATTCGGGATGATGCGCAGCGCATTTTTGTAATACACTTTTTTCAGCACCTCGTCCGGAAGGTCCAGTCCGTACATGCGCCAGAAGGCGTGGTATTTTTTGTAATAGGGGAAATACTCATCGGCGGTTTCCAATACCCGAAAATAGGTGTAAAATTCTTCCTTGTTGTAGGCATCTTTTCCAAACAGAATCCGGTCCTGATAACGGATAAAAAATTCACGGGCCATTCTGGGCTGCCGTCCAAATTCGGCAATGACTGCCCCAATTCCAAAATTTACATTGGGATATTCCTCCAGGTGCCTTCCGGCTTTGGCCAGGTCATTGGCCATCCAGCCCATGTGGGCATTGATAAAGGTGGTTTCGGGATGCTTGCGGAAAATGTGATGCTGCTCGGCGATGATTTGTTCGAAAGGAGCCGGATTATCCGCGCCTCTTTTCCGGTTGGGGTTAATTTTCAGTTCCAACCAACGCTCGTTGCTGGCATCCATGGGCTCCCAAAAGGGGGCCGGGTCTGCGGCATGGATCAGAACAGGAATTCCCAATTCGCCACATTTGGCCCAAATCGGGTCCAGGTCGGGATGATCGATTGGTACCCGATTGCCGTTAATGTCGTTGACAGAAAGCCCCAGGCTTTTGTAAATTTTCAATCCATTGGCACCATTTTTCACATCCGTTTCTAGCTCTGCCACGGCATTTTTTACCCAATCTTCCCCACCAAACCCATCAAAGCCTAAATTGGTAAATACGATAAAACGTCCCGGAGCTACCCCATTAAAGCGGCGAATCATGGAATTCAGGTAGGCCTGCGCATCGATTTCATTCCTGCTTCGAGCAAAACCCTTCCCACTAAGGTTGACCATGGTGGCCATATTCAGTTCATCCATTTCCCTTACCAGGCGGTGGATCAATTCCTGAGTTACATTCCATTGGTGGCTATGGATATCCACAAAGGGAAATTTGGCCCGCATGACCGGGTTTTCAGGGACAACCAGGGTGGAGGTAGGATTGTATTCTTCAAAACCCATTTCCTGAGATGTTGCCGGGTGAAAATAGAAACAAAAGGCAATCAACAATCCGGGGAATAATTGTTTGAAGGAGAAAAAAGCATTTGCAGTCATAGGTGGTCGTTTTTATCAGCGTTGAAGTTACTACAGAAAACCCAATCCTCCCGCATCTGTTTGCCTGCTTTTTAGAAAATTCCTGCTTTTGCCACCTGGTGATGGGAGGACGGAGCTGTTTCGCCTCAAACCGTGGAAAATTTCAGACCTATTGATATTTAATGTATTTTTGTTTTTTGACTTGAAGACCAGCTATGATTAAAATTTATACCGACGGCTCCTCCAGGGGCAACCCGGGTCCCGGGGGATATGGAGTGGTACTCCTTTACAAAGACATGCGTAAAGAGCTTTCAGAGGGTTTTCGCCGGACTACCAATAACCGCATGGAACTGATGGCGGTGATTAAAGGGTTGGAGGCGCTGAAGGTAGCAGGGATGCCTGTCACGATCTATTCCGACAGCAAATATGTGGTGGATGCAGTCCAAAAGGGCTGGATATGGGGTTGGCAAAAAAAGGGATTTAAAGACAAGAAAAATCCGGATCTTTGGAAAAAATACATTCCCCTCCATACCCGGTTCAAACCTCGCTTCCAATGGGTAAAGGGCCATGATGGCAATTTGGAAAACGAGCGGTGTGACCAATTGGCCGTGGAAGCAGCTTCCGGTGCTTCCCTGAAAACCGATGAGGGATACGAAGCCGACGGAAAGCAGGGCCTATTTTAAAAATGGGGAATCATTATTTTAAGTTTAAACAATTTATGATCCGACAGGACCGCTGTGCCATGAAGCTGAGTACGGATGCGGTTCTGCTAGGTGCTCTGGCCCGTCAAAGCCATCCGGAAATGATCCTTGATATCGGAATGGGTACCGGGGTTATCGGATTGATGCTGGCACAGCGGTATCCAATTGCCCGGGTACATGGGGTAGAATTAGAGCCAGAGGCTTTTTCTCAGGCTTCAGAAAATATCCAGGAAAGTCCCTGGAAGCATAGGGTGGCAATCTTTAACGATTCTTTTCAGCATTTTTCTCAAAATACCGACCAAAAATACGACATGATCGTAAGTAATCCCCCCTATTTTTCGAATCACCTCAAGTCGGCAAACCCAGGTAGAAATGCTGCCTTGCACGATGAACAACTATCTCAAAAGGACCTGTTGAAGGGTGCGGAGCAGCTATTGCGAAAGGATGGCCTATTTTGGCTGGTCCTGCCGCCTAGAGAAATGAGCCTGTTTAAGGAAAGGGCGCAACGCTCGAAGCTATACCTTCAGCATCGCTACCTGATTCGGGATCAACCACACCATAATCCCCACCGGGAAATTTGTTCGTATGGAATGGACCTAAATACCGCTGAATTGGATGGTGAAATCACCCTAAAAGAAAATCCAAAACGGTATAGTCAGGCCTACCATGAATTGGTAAAAGATTTTTTGCTCCATCACTAAAAAGTGTTGGGTATTTCCGTCATCAGCAAGGGGGCCTAATATTTGCAGTGTCTAAAGCTATGAAAATTGTATATATCGGCACCTATCCCCCCCGCGAGTGCGGCATTGGTATTTTTACTCAGAATCTTTACCAATCGATGGTAACCAAAACCGGTTTTTCGGAGGGGAACGGGGAACACCAATCGGTTGAGGGGTTTGTGGTAGCTATGAGCGACCACGATCTTGATTACAGCTATCCGGAGGAAGTAAAAGCAATTATCCGGCAGGAACACCAACGCGACTATTTGAAAGCGGTCAAGTTCATCAATCTTAGCGGCGCAGATGTTTGTATATTGGAACATGAATTCGGGATTTTTGGTGGGCAAAACGGGATGTACATCCTTCCCATGCTGCACCGTCTTGAGATACCCCTTATTGTCACCCTCCACACCATTCTGGAGAAACCCTCCTATAATGAAAAGGCCGTATTAGAACAAATTTGCAAAATGGCTTATAAAGTGGTGGTGATGAGCCATAAGGCCGTCGAGTTTCTTACCACCATTTACGAAGTGGACAAGGATAAAATAGCGTTTATTGAGCACGGAGTGCCGGAAATTCAATTTGACCAAAAACAATCTAAAAAGGAATTAAAGCTCGAAAAAAAGAAGTTTTTACTCACTTTTGGAATTATCAGTCGGAATAAGGGGATTGAAACCGTCATAAAGGCACTGCCTAAGGTCATAGAAAAGCATCCCGAAGTGGTCTACATGGTACTTGGAAAGACCCACCCAAATGTACTACATCACTCAGGCGAGGAATACCGTAACTACCTTCATTTATTAGTCAAAAACCTGAACCTGAGAGACCACGTTATTTTTCTGAATGAGTTCATTGCTCAAAATGAGTTATTTAAATACCTGTCAGCCTCAGATTTATACATTACTCCATACTTAAATGAGGCCCAGATAACGAGCGGCACCCTTTCCTATGCCGTAGGGGTAGGTTCGGCCGTTATTTCTACGCCCTATTGGCATGCCGCCGAGCTATTGGACGAAGGAAGAGGCCGGTTGTTTAACTTTAATGATTCGGAGCAACTTTCAGGCATTCTGATGGAACTGTTAGATGATCCCAAAGCACTGAAAGAGATCCGGAAAAAGGCGCGGGATTATGGAAAAACCATCACCTGGTCAAAATCCGGAGATAAATACGTCGCGCTTGCCAAAGAAGTATCCGCCGCAAGTCCACACGTTTTATCCCCTGAGGATACCTTAATAGATCCTCTGTTGCTACCCCCCTTTTCCCTGGATCATATCAAAAGGCTTACAGATGATACGGGAATTATCCAGCACGCCAAGTTTGGCATCCCGAACCTGAAAGAGGGCTATTGCCTGGATGATAATGCCCGGGCCTTGCTGATGGTACTAATGGACTATAAACAGACAAAGGATAAACAAGCGTTGGCTTTGGCACCTATTTACCTGAGTTACATTCATTACATGCAAAATGAGGACGGCACTTTCCGGAATTTCCTCAGTTTCAGCCGGCAGTTTCTGGATGAAGTAGGTTCGGAAGATTCCTTTGGAAGGACCATCTGGGCACTGGGGTACCTTTTAGGCAATGCGCCCAATGATGCCTACTACCAAACCGGTAAGCTTGTTTTCTTTGATGCGGCCCCCAATTTCGAAAAACTCCAGTCTATCAGAGCGATTGCCAACACCATGTTGGGGATAAGTTACTACCTAAAAGCCAATCCTGGCGATGATTCCATGTCCGAGCGTCTAAGAAACCTTGCCTGGAAGCTGGTCAGGCATTATGAGGCTAATAGTTCTACGGATTGGAAGTGGTTTGAGGCCTTGCTGGCCTATGACAATGGCATGTTGCCGCTCGCCCTTTTGCATGCAGCAGAAATACTTAATGAAGATCGAATTACCGAAGTAGCGTTGGAAAGCATGAATTTTCTTACGGATGTCACGCTTAAGGATGGCTATTTATCAATCATTGGCAATGAAAATTGGTACGAAAAAGAAGGGGAACGTTCTTTATTTGCACAGCAACCCATCGATGCACTTGCCATGATTTTAATGTACCAACAAGCGTTTCACCTTACCAAAAACAAGGAATACCTGACAAAGTTGTTTTCTTGTTTTATGTGGTTTCTGGGTGAGAATGACTTGCGAATGAGTTTGTTCGATTTTGAGACAAAAGGCTGTTGCGATGGCTTTGAAAGCTATGGTGTTAACCGGAATCAGGGTGCGGAAAGCTCGCTGGCCTATTTAATTTCCTATTTGATTGTATTGCAGGCCTTTGAGGAGTTTGAAGAAAAGGATTTTGCACCGGAGTCTTCGCAGCTAGGAGTTAAATAATAATTACAGTAATTCTATCCTTTCTAAAAGTAAGGCGTACCTTGCGGGGCTTTACAAATGATAGAAGGGATTGCATCATTTTTTATTGTAATCTAACTGGAAAGAAACGGTGGTGGGTTGGTGTTGAGAGAGGTGTTTGTTTTCAGATAGCTGTTGCCCGGTTATTTATGGGTTGCTTATCCTTATCCACACACAGGGCAGGATCAATTGCCAGTGGGATTTTGGAGAAACAAGTGCCCTGTTCACTTTTCTACGTTTTGAAGGCAGTGATGGCCTTCACATACTGCCGGGAAACCCTTAAAAAAACCACTTTTTGAATAGTAGCCTTAATTCGAAAATATGAAAGTAGCAGTTTTATCCCCCATTGCATGGAGAACCCCACCCGCAAAATACGGGCCTTGGGAACAGGTGGCTTCTAATCTCGTGGAAGGGCTGGTAGAAAAAGGTATTGATGTCACTTTATTTGCCACCGGAAATTCCATAACCAACGGAAAATTGGCACATGTTACCGATAAGGGCTATGCGGAAAATCCAGCTATTGACCCAAAAGTTTGGGAAAGCCTGCATATTAGTAATTTGATGGAGCAAGCAGGCAATTTTGATGTCATTCATAATCACTTTGACTTCCTTCCGCTTAGCTACTCCCGTCTGATAAAAACGCCCATGCTTACCACCATCCATGGGTTTTCTTCCGCCAGGATTCTTCCGGTCTATAGAAAATACAATCCGGACAATTATTATGTTGCTATCAGCAACTCCGACCGCCATCCGGATCTTGACTACATCGCGACGGTTTACAATGGCATCCATCCGGATGAATTTACATTCCGAAAAAAAGCAACCGATTATTTGTTGTTTTTTGGCAGAATTCACCCGGAAAAAGGTACCTACGAATCCATACAGATCGCCAAAAAATCGGGTAGAAAGTTGATCATTTCCGGGTTGGTTCAGGATCAGGAATACTTTAACGAGAAGGTAAAACCCTTCCTTAACGATGATGATATTGTCTATGTCGGTAATTCGGGCCCAAAGGAAAGGGACCAATTAATGGGGGAAGCCCATGCCCTACTTCATCCGATTAGTTTTAAGGAACCTTTCGGTTTGAGTGTGGCAGAATCGATGATGTGCGGTACCCCTGTCATTGCATTTAATTTAGGCTCCATGTCGGAATTGATAGAGGACGGGAAAACCGGGTTTTTGGTCAGTACCATCGAAGAAGCGGTTATCGCGGTGGGGAATATAGCATCCATCGATAGAAAAAGCTGTAGAAAAGGCGCACTTTCTAAATTCAGCAGGGATAAGATGACCGAAAGTTACCTTCAGGTTTATCACCAAATTTTGAATGGGTAGCGCACTACGAGAACGAATGAGAATTTTAAAAACTATTTTTTAATAAATGGCTGAAGCAAAAAGGAACCTGGAAAACATGTACGACAAGAGAATTAGAAAACCGTTGGTGAAAAGAACCAGAATTAAGATTGTTAGAAACTCGTCCCGGGTAATTACTCGATCCCATGTTACCGACATCGCGCGTATACCGAAAATAATTGGGCGGGTGCTCCAACTGACGGAAGTGGATGCCGAAGATTTATTACACCATATTAATCTCCATTTTGTCGGACGTCATAAGAACATAGATGGTATTTATAAGCGTAATTTTTCGAGGGTGTCGCAGTATATCGCTCAGGAAGCCACCGTAAGCCCTACCAAGGAGCTTTTGATAGGAGCCTTTTTTACCATGGAGTACTCTGTCGAATCCGCCGCCCTTTTCAATCCGTCTATAGTTCCCCACCCCGACCAGGATGACCTACCTGAAGGAAGTATACGATTTATCATGAGCCTTAGGGCGACTGGCGAAGGACACATATCCTCCATTGTATTTCGGAGTGGTATTATAAAGGCCGATCGTACTTTTTTGATCAATCCGGTAAGTGAATTTGTTGATACCCCTAAAATCCGGCATGATCAGTCTTATGACCGTCATTTATTTGAGCTCAAGTTGAAAAGTATGAATGCCTGGAACGAAACAAGTGTACGTGTTTTTGAAAATTTGGCTGACTCCTTCTCCATTAATGAATTAAAAGGTCAGATCGCCGCTGTTCAAATGAATGCCGAAGAGGCCTTCGATCACACGGCCATAAAAGATATAAACTGGCTGGCAGATTCCAATTATTTTATCAAATTTGACAAAAACCATGATATTTCCGAACACGTCATTTTTCCCATATCAGAAAATGAAAGCCGGGGAATTGAGGATGCCCGATTTGTAACGTTTTTTGACGAAAACGGTTCCGTGACTTATTATGCGACTTACACCGCCTACAATGGCGTTTCTATTCTTCCCCAATTACTAAAAACGAAAGATTTTGTAAATTTTGATATCAATACCTTAAACGGTAAAGCCGTTCAAAATAAGGGGATGGCTCTTTTCCCGCGGAAAATAAATGGAAGGTACGCCATGCTGTCCCGTGTAGATGGAGAAAATAACTACATCATGTTTTCGGATCACCTGCACTTCTGGGATGAAGCGATACTCCTTCAGGAACCATCCTTGCCCTGGGAATTCTTTCAGATTGGAAACTGTGGTTCCCCACTGGAGATCAACGAGGGTTGGTTGGTGCTCACCCATGGGGTAGGTGCCATGAGACAATACTTTATCGGAGCTATTTTGCTTGATCTGGATGATCCGACCAAAGTCATTGCCCGCCTGGAAGAACCCCTGCTTACACCAAATGAAGAGGAACGTGAGGGATACGTTCCCAACGTGGTGTATTCCTGCGGAGCCTTGATTCATAACAATATTTTGGTTGTGCCTTATGCCATGTCCGATATCACCTCCGGAATCGCCACAGTCAGTGTAAGTGATTTGATAGCTTGTATGAAGCCGGTCGCTGAAAGCGAAAGTAAGGTGAATTAGACGGATCAATGCGGACCTCTCCCCGTTGCTTTTTTAAAGGAAGTAAGCATGGTCTGGATAATTCAAAATGGCAGGGGATTCATTTGCAAGGTTTCTAATTCCGTGGGATTTTTGTACCTTAACTTGCATGAGCTATTTATTCGTATTGATTCTGACAAGCTACTTTTCAATCCTTGGGATTTTGACCTCAAATATTCAGGAAACAGCGGAATTAATCATCGTAAATCTCAATATTCGCTATGATAATCCGCAGGATGGAAAGAACAAATGGGAAAATCGCCTGCCGATAGTTGCGGATTTCATTTCCGAATCCGCTCCTCATCTGCTGGGGTTTCAGGAAGTAACCCATCGGCAGTTGCTCGATTTGCAAAAGATAATGCCGGATTATGATTTCGTGGGCAAGGGACGCAAAGACGGGCTGCAAGGAGGCGAATACAATCCCATTTTCTATCATAAGGGTCGTTTTCAATTGCTGGAATCCGGTACCTTCTGGCTTTCGGATACCCCTGAGGAGCCTGGTAGCATGGGTTGGGATGCGCAGCTTCCCCGGATTGTAACCTGGGCCAAAATTAAAGATCGGGAAAACGGAAAGATCATTTTTCATTTCAATACTCATTTTGACAACAAAGGAATTGACTCCCGTTACAAAAGCCTGGACTTACTGGTGGATAAAATGGAAGAAATTTCGGAGGAGTCACCGGTGGTTGTTACAGGAGATTTTAACATCCGCAAAGACCATCCCCGGTATGGAAAACAACCCTATATTCATCTGATCGAGACGCTGAAACATCAACTACAAATGGAAAGTGCGGAATTTGCAGCGGAAAAGGTGATTTCTGCCGGAGC
>JAWLFL010000379.1:0-2760 GCA_041685605.1 Cyclobacterium sp.
CTCTGTTATGCAGCTATTTCACTATGAAACGCATTGAATGCACTAAGACCCATAAAGAAATTTCTGGTGTCATGTCAACTTAAAAATGGTATTTCCATGCACTCTCCCCTCTGGCTCCCTAAAGGGGAGAACTCAGCCCGCATGGCTTCTTAAAGGACTTTTTGTGTTTGATTTGACATAACTCTAACCCCAAATATCTTTTAGCAGGCTTTTCCCTAAGCCATTATACCTTTCATCAAATTGCAATTTCACTGACTTTGCAAGATCCATCTCATCTGTATTGCTTACATGATACGGATATACCGCGATCGTGGCGCCTTTCTTTACCCAAACCGGCATTTCTTCCATCGGGCACTTAAAGTCATTTAGCCATTGTTTTCCTTTAAACTTTTCTCCGGTAAAAAGATTCACCCACTCGCCTTCCGGTAAATACACATCGCGTTTATTATCGCTGTTCATTACAGGGGCTACCAGCAAGTCATCTCCAAAGTAATACTGGTCATCGATGTGCCAGCACATTTTATCATTCGGATGATGAAATAGCATTGCACGAAGTACAGGATATCCTGTTTTTGTGGTTTTTTCGCTTTGTTCCAGTAAATACGGAATAAGTGCATAGCGTAGTTTTAACCATTTACGAACAATCCCTGAAACAGCAGGGTATTCGTACGGCTCGCGTTTTGAGGTCCCGTGATACCGCAAATGAGAAGAAAAAACACCAAACTGTGTCCAGCGCACATACAAATCATCAGGGATAATCGAATTCATAAAATCCGGCACTCCGTGAAAACCAGGCACGTCATGGCTCCAGAAACCAAAGCCCGACAAACCAATGTGAAGCCCTCCTTTTAAGGATCCTGCCATTCCATCCCACGAACAGGCAGAATCGCCTCCCCAGTGCAAGGGATAGCGCTGGCAACCAGCCCATCCTGCCCGCGCCCAAACAATACCATCGCCCGTCACTTCTTTGGTTATTTCAAAAGCTGCTTTTTGATAAAGAAGGCCGTAAATGTTATTTAACTTTTCAGGGCTCATACCATGATACCTGGCATCCATGTGGATCTCTTCACCAAAATCGGTTTTAATGCAAACAACGCCCATATCGAGCAATTCTTTTAGCAGCCCTTTGTACCATTCTGTTGCTTTTGGATAGGTAAAATCTATTGTACCGGCATAGTCGAGTGCTGAAAAGTTAGAGTCAGACTTATGTGCAACTTCGTTCACAGTGCATATGTAATTGTTTTCTATGGCTTCCTGTGCCTGTTCCGCTTCAGGGGAAATATAGGGTAACTGCCACAAACTCAGTTTAAATCCGTCTTTCAGGAGGTCTTGCACAAACCTTTCAGGCTCAGGAAAACGCATTTTATTAAATTTCCATTCGCACAGCCAATCGGTTTCAAACCACCCGGTATCCAGATGGATTACATCACAAGGGTAATCCTCTTCGCGCAGCCGGTCACAAATACTTTTTACTTCTTCTTCCGAGAAATACGTCATCCGGCTCATCCAGGTACCAAAACTCCATTTTGGCAGCATCCCGGGAAATCCGGTCAATTGCCGGTACCCCCTTTGTACTTCCTCAGGCGTTTCACCACCAATTAAAAAAACATCAATGGCGGGTTCTTCTAACATAAATTGCAATGAGCGCGACGAATGATCAGCCACCGACATTTTCCCATAAGATGATGTATGCATGAATACACCATACATCCTGCTCGACATCAGAAAAGGAACATTTTTATAGGTGCGCCGGTTATTTACCCCCTGTCCATCCTGGTTCTTTAGTTGAAAGGTACGTCCCGACAGATCCATTTTTGCAAAACGTTCACCTGAACCAACAAATTTTTCATCAGGCTCCACTTCAAAGGAAAAGGTTGTGCGGTCAAATTTTCCATCTTTTTCAACCACCGCCAATGCATAGGCATCGTGGCGTGCAGGAAAAAACTGATCGTAGGCGCTGAGATTCACTTCTTTTTTACCGTCAGGATAAAATCTTAATTCCAATGATTCCTGCGGTTCAGGCAGAAGATCACTCCAATGGTCAATGGCAATGGGCTTACGGTTTAGTTTTGCCCGAACCACACCAGACCTGTCTTTTACCCACCATGTATCTTCCGTCATTTCAGCATGAAGAGGATTCACTTCCAGGCTTTTATCCATCTCAAGCATCAGGGATTCCTGCAAGGCTTCTTCATCAAAACCTATTGCAAATCGCAGTATTTTATCTCCGTAAGCCCGGATTCTCAGAATATAGTTACTTCTTTTAACCGTCTGGTCAGGTTCTAAATCCCTGGTTGCTTTTTGCTTTTGAAAAGGAAGTTCAAAAAGGACATCACTTCCTTCGGTTCTCACAGAAACAGGCGCACAGGTTTTCCATAAACACTCATTGCCTGTCATGGCCTGATCAAATTCAAGAAAATCAAAAAGCTGATAATTCGTTTGTTTCATTTAACTCCTTGTTTATAAAATAATTGAAAGATCGTTAATATTTCACTTTGACTAAGGTAACCCATTTTTCACCAGGTTTGGTACCTTCAATTCCTTCCTGGTATTTGTCCATAATCCGGTTCCATTCATCCATTTGTGGATTGTTTTCCACCGTCTTTGGATTCAGTTCATCCAGCGTCTTATTTGCGGGAATGGAAATAACAAGCATTAATCGCCTTCCGTTTCTGTACAATAAAAGCTGCTGAAAATCGGCGTTACAAAAGCCTTCCGAAATTTCAGGCCACTCTTCAAACTGTGTTCTGTGGTAATCCA
>JAWLFL010000124.1:0-11412 GCA_041685605.1 Cyclobacterium sp.
CATGCGGTAATAGCCTTTTACACTGTGCTGGTATTTTTCGGGGGTATCGTAGCGCCAGGTCCAGCGCAGACGGTTAAAGCCGGACTTGACGATCTCTGGCTGGGCTTCAAAGTAGCGGTCCTCGGATAGGTCGGCATCCGGAACGGTAATGCCCTGCAACAGCGGGTCCACTTCCTGCTGCCAAAAATACTGGTCCTCGGCCGGGTCATGGGCATGAGGGGCACTGAAGGACAGGGAAAGACAAAACGGTTCATCGGGCTTCGCCTGGTCGATAAAGTCCAGGGCCTGCTGTCCGGTGTAGCGCGTCAGGTGGACGGTATCGCTTCCGATTGTTTTATAAAAATAGCCCCTTCGATCTTTAAATTGCCCGTTTCTGTCATAGGAGTCGTATACATCGAATTGCCCGGCAAGGTCCTTGTGGTTGACCCCATATTTGCCGTAGAATCCCACCCTATAACCTGCTTTCTTCAGCAGTTTGGGATAGGACGTTTCCATGTATTCGCCTTTGATGGGACCGGTCTGAAAAGTATAGGCATGGGTTCGTTCATACAGTCCGGTGAAAATGGTGGCCCGGCTGGCCGCACAGATGGGCGTGGTGACCAGAGCATTTTTAAAGTAAGCGCCTTCTTCCGCCAGGCGGTCCATTTCCGGGGTATGGATCAGCTCGTTCCCGGCATGACCCAGGGCATCCCAGCGCTGGTCATCGGTCAGGATAAAGATGATATTGGGTTTGTTGTTGGTTTCATTGAAAGATTGGGCCTGACAGTACAATTGGGTGAGGACCGTCAATACCAGGAGGGTTTTAATCGTTTTAAGCATGTATAAGGTTATCTTTTATTCCGAGTTTGTGATCATGAAAAAGGAAGATTAAATGTACTCTTTTTTCGGAAAACAACCAGTATCATAACGGGTTTTGGATTATAATTTAGCCAGGAACGGCAATTATTGATACCCAGGGTCAGCCTGTAAACGATTCTTACCTAGGGTTGGATACAGATTCATAAATTCACTAGTAGCTTCCTGCATTTTTTTTTGCGAACGCCTTAAGCCCGACTTCCGGACTAAATTTAGAATGTCCGGTAAACCGATTGTTGTTGACTAGGTGGTCTGATGACGAATTCACCATACTTGAGTTCTTCCCCTTCACCGATATAAATATTTTGCAGCTTTCCTGCTGCGTCTTCGGTGATGACGGCAAATGATCCCTGAAAAGAAATCCCTAATTTTTCATCGCTATATTTTTCGTCCCTGGCCTGTGCGATGATGTATTGCACCAATACGCTACCATCAACACCACTTTGAACCCGTAATCCTTTAAATTTTCCATCCTTTTCCAGTTTTTCCACTGATTGTATGGAATGGTTTTCCCTATTTCCGTCATAGGGTTCGAATACCACCACAAACGGTTGGTCCCAGGCCTCCCCGGTTTTTCGGATGACTAACGTTGGTGTGGGTTCGTTTTCGTAAGGTACAGGGGCTTCAAAAGTAGGAGGTGCTAGCACCTTCGTGTAATCCCTGCTTTCGCCTGACGGAACATACAGATCCATGTACAGGGGCTTTTCAAATTTTTCCGCCACAAACCTGGCCCTTACTCCTTTTTTGTAATTTCCCTTTGTTTGCACATCCTCAAAGAAATGCCAGCCTGGGTGGCGGTACTGCCGGTTTTGTTCCCAGGGCAACCCGGCATTGGCCAGGTACCTTTCCGGGGTTGGCTGCGTGCCTAAATCAGCATTTAGAAACAGTAAACTATCTCCAATATTATGGTACAGATAATCATGGTATTGATCGGCCAACTTGGATTTGGAACGGAAAACATCCACATAGTAGCCGGTGGTTTCCGAGGTCCTTATCAATGCCAGTGTGCGTTCCTGGTAGGCCTCCGCCTGTTCCCCTTTGTCATCCACAAAACTGGTTATTGAAAAAGAATGATAAGGGGAAACTGCAGCTTTTCGCGGCATGGGTTCCATGGCAACCAATCGAACGGTATTGATACCCAAATTTACCCATCCACCATCACTTCTGGAATTGCCATTTACGATTACTGTATTGTGGGCCGCAAAGATACGTGAATAGTTTTCATGTATGTCTTGTTGATAACGCCCCCTCCCATTATCTACCCCCAACACTTCCCCTTTGCCATAAAGTTCTATGTTCATACCTTCGGCATGGCCATGAACCATATGGGCACCACCTACGAAACACATCAAACCATCTTTGGGATTTTGGGAGGCACTTAAATTTCGTTGAAGAAATATACCTGCATGATCCACCTTGTCGGTTCGGGGAAGCAGCAGTTTGGCTTCCTTACCTTTAAACTCCCGATCATACCAAAGCACTGCCAACATACCGTCCCTTTCATACCTACCCTGATTTATAGCCCTTGTAAGCAGTGGACCGAATTCATCGGTGATTCCCCTGGCACCATCCATCTCTCCCAGCAGGTAAGCCTCTTCGTAACTGCTATAGGGGGGTGTTCCGGTGCGTTTACCGTCTCCCCAACGGATGAGCTGATTGTTGGGGTAGACAAGGTAATCCAATGCCGGCAAGGAGAATAAAAGGTTTGCGTACTTATCCCCCAGTCTCAACCCTGGGTCGTATTTATTAACCACCAACATCTGTCTGGTTAATATGGAGGCGGCAGCATTCAGGTATTGGGAGGTTTCGGGCCAAAGGTCTCCCTTCGATTTATATATGGCCGCCATTTCATTCAAGGCATCCTGGTGTGCTGTACTTTTGGTCAGGAAGTAGGAAAGTAATCTTTCACGCTCCTTTTCATCCTCCATGGCCAATGCATTGTAAACCAGGTTGGGTGCCTCTAAAATGGGATGATTGGATCGAATCATCCCATAATTGATCGTGATGTCGGCATAAGTACGAAAAACTTTCTGGGCCTCGTTGATGGGGAAATCGGTTTTTTCCTTTTTTACCAGGTCATAAGGCCTTCCCCCCTTTTTAACAAAAACTGCAACGAAATCATATATCAACGGGACCTTGTAGCCAATTTCCCTCACCTCCCGGAAACCATCATCCGGAAAAAGCCAACCACCCCTTCCCTGCCAGTCCGACACTTCTGACTGTCCCACCGCTTTTACAAAGGAATAAAGGATATCAGTGGCGCATTGGGCGTATTTTTCTTCCTCTGTCAGGAAATAGGCCATGCCACAATCGACGCCCAATTGCAGGTACCGGATTAAAGTCCTTGCATTGGCCATTTCCTCATCGGTGGCATTGTCCAGGTTTCGGTGATCTCCATTTTCAATATGGTAGGTAAGGTGGAAAGGCGGGTATTGATTGGATTGCTTCTTTTCCCAATTGAAGGGCAGGCCTTGAAGGAAAAGCGCCGGATCGGTTTGATGGCCTTTTATTTCCCGGTCCAGTTGATTGATAAAATCCGTGTAAATATTTTTGGCCCAGTCCTGCTTCTCGATTTTTTCAAGAATAGCCGACTTCTCATCTGGACCTACCCAAATAAACGGGCGTTCCGGCTGCTGGGCAAAAAGCCCAGCACTAAGAAAAACCAAAAACACAAGAAGATACTTATTTATTCGGACCATAATTGATGTGCTAGTTGGCTAAAAAATCTTCACCCCATCGCTCCCTCAATTCCCTGGATAGTTCATCCACTTTGGATTGGTATTCCTCTTTTTCAGCCAGGTTATCCAGTTCTAGCGGGTCGGTATGGTGATCGAAGAGCATTTTTTCGTAGGCCACACCTTGATCATCCGTCCATTCGGTATAATAAAGCGACCCTTTAACCAGTGTTACTCCATCTTTGAATTTTGAAACAGCAAAGTCTTTTTCACGTATCCCATTTTCTATCAGCGAAACAAAACTGTCTCCTTCCAGATGATCCGGCTTTTCGATACCGGCCAGCTCACAAAGGCTGGGGTAAAGGTCTATCGTCTCTGTGATAAAATCGGTATGACGGCCATTGGTTTTTCCCGGAACTTTGATAGTCATGGGCACTTGAAGTGAGGAATTGAAATTGGCATGCTTGCACCAGAGCTTGTGGTCTCCCAGATTCCAGCCATGATCCCCCCAGAGGACCACGATGGTGTTTTCTGCCAGGCCCAGCCGCTCCAATTCATCCAGGACCAGTCCGATCTGGGCATCGGTATAGCTGACGCAGGCATAATAGCCGTGTATCAGCTCCTTTGCCTGTTCCTCCGGTAAATGACCTTCCTTGGGTATGGTCTCGTAATTTCTGAGTTCCCCGTAATTGTGATAGGCCTTGGCGGGGGTAGTTTCCGGTTGCCGGTAATTTTCAGGAAGCTCGATTTCCTCCCGGCGATATTGGTCCCAGTATTTTTTGGGTGCGGCAAAAGGCAGGTGCGGCTTGTAAAAACCCAGTGCCAGAAAGAACGGTTGGTTTCCCTCCTTGAGTTTGTTCAGGTCAGCTATGGCTTTTAACGCCAACTTACCGTCCCGGTAAGCAGAATCGGGCACATCGGCATTTTCCATGGGCATGCCGCGAAAGGTATTTGCCCGTATCTCCCTATATTTCTCGGTGGCGTAGTTATACCTTACATCCGGATGCCAAATCTCATCCCAGGCCAGGGAATCGTCCTTGGCGTGGTGATACACTTTTCCATTAGAAACGGTGGTGTACCCGTTGTTTTTAAAATGCATGGGCAGGGATTCTGCCTCCGGATAGTCTGCATCCTTTAAGGTTTTGTAGTCAATAAATCGGTTGCGTGTAGGCCTGGCTCCGGTCAGCAAGCTGGCCCGGGATGCCCCGCAAACCGGCACATTGCAAAAGGCCCGGTTGAATACCAGACTTTGGCCGGCCAGTTTATCCAGATGAGGGGACTGAATGTGCTCTGCCCCATAAAAATTGAGCTCAGGTCGCAAATCGTCCACGGCAATAAAGAGGATATTGGGTTGCCTTGTTTCTGTTTCCTGTTGCTTTTCTGTGCAGGAAAACGAGAATAGCATCACTAACAAGAAGGGTACTGTGAGGTATTTTTTCATTTTTGAATCGATCTATTTTTCAAGAGGCTGGTGTGGCTATTTCAACAGCTCGATTTATAGTAAATTGCTATTAACTGGTTAGCTCCTACTCTTTAAAATTATCAAAAATCAGGTGATTATTTAGGCTCCTGAAGGCAAAATAATGCGAATCATTGGGTAATTTATCCTAAACGGAAACTATTTTTTCTTTTTCTTCATCAAATCTTCTGCAAGGTCTATGGCCAGGCAACAAATATTCCCATAGGAATCCTCTCCTTTCTCTACCAGTTGAAAGGCATTGACGAAATTATAATAAGCAGTAATTGCTTTCGGATGATTTTTTGCTGCCAGCAAAATGCGGTAGGAGGAGGTTCTAAGGTCTACCCTAATGATTTCATCCACGTAACGCTTAAGTTCTTCATCAGGAACCAGGTTTTCTTTATCCAATTTTTCTCTAAAAGCCTTTTTCCTGGCTCTTGCTCCAATTGGGTCAAAGAGATTTCTGACGACTCCATTTTGTAGCGCCGAATAATCCTCTTGGGACCTGGCCGGTCTGGCCATCAGGGAATTTCCATTTTCATCTGCCGGATAAAGCCAGAGTCCTCCTTTCAGACGTTTTTTGGTTTTTCTTGGTAATCGAAACTGCTTCTTGTTTCTATTCATTCCCAATGGCACTTCTACGTTTTTTTTAACTTGAATATTCTTCTCACTGATGGTCCGTACACCAAGGGTCAAAGCGTCATCGGACACCGACACTACACATTGTCAAATTACTGAAATTTAATTTTAAAATAAAGGGTGAATGTTAGGTTTCGGCGGCTTCCATTCGACAAAAAGAGATAGCATTCACAAGCCCCAACCCTCCTGTTACCTCAGTGGACCTTTGAAATGCAAAAACCGGCACCTGCTGAATGACGCCATTCTACAGCATGCTACTCCATGCAACAATCCGGTCCAATCTGTTTGCAATATCCACTAGCTATTATTATTTTTTGTTTGTTGTAGCCACCATTTTTTAGTTTTATTGTACATTGTAACAACCAAAATGGAGGAACTTGTTGAATTACACATTAAATTAGTTACTGTTTTAAAGCGTACTTTCACACGGAGTAACCGTTGAGGTCTTCTGGACCTCGACGGTTTTTTTCGTAAACGCTTCGGAAGAGAATACGGGGTTGGGTCACCCCAAAGGTCAGCAAAATGGAGACGTAAATCCGACCGTTCCCTCAACCCACTTAGCAAGAGGGTTGAGGGTGTTTTTTCTCGAATGCACAGAGATAGAACGCTATTTTTTTAAAATTCACAGCACAATCCCACTCGAATCTAGTTTCGTTTGAATGGCCATAAAACGACCTATTTAATTACCAACCCAATTTATTACCTGTACATCAACTCATCTGGATTCGGAATGGCAAATTCATACCAGCACATGCCATCAGCTCATTAAATTGGCTGTGTTTTTCAAAGGTTTTCCAGGCCTCCAACCGGTAATTTTTATATTTTATTTGTAAATTTCTCTTATGAATCCCGAAGAAAAACCAGATCAATCCAAAGAACCATTTAACACTTATGGTCATTATACCTATTTGGATTACCTGCAATGGCAGATAGATGAATCGGTGGAACTGATCAAGGGTAAGGTATTTCGGGCAGCTGCTGCGCCACGACGGATCCATCAGCAAATTTTGCTGGAAATGGCCAGAAAATTTGCTGACCATCTGGATCAACATCCATGCAAGGTGTTTATTGCGCCATTTGATGTTCGTCTTCCTAAGGACTCCAACTTGCCTGAAAAAATTGATACCGTGGTACAACCAGATATCTGCGTAATTTGCGACCGCAGTAAATTGGACGACAGGGGCTGCTTAGGCGCACCCGATCTGGTGGTGGAAATCCTTTCTCCTGGCAATAACCAAAAGGAGCTCAGGCAAAAATATGACATTTACGAAAAAAGTGGCGTTAAAGAATACTGGATCGTTCATCCCGATGAACAGACCTTATTGGTGTACCGGTTAACCAATGGTTCCTATCAACCTACTCGCTTACTCACCCATGGAGATCTGGTCCATTCTCAGGTAATTACAGGTTTTAAGTTAACTATTTCGGACTTATTTGAATTTCCATAACCTTTGAGGTCTTTGAGACCTCAAAGGTTTTTTCGTGAACGCTTCGGAAGAGACGGGGTTCGGAAAACCCCAAAGGTCAATATCCATAACCTTTGAGGTCTTTGGGACCTCGAAGGTTTTTTTCGTAAACGCTTAGGAAGAGACGGGGTTCGGAAAACCCCAAAGATCAATATCCGTAACCTTTGGGGTCTTTGAGACCTCAAAGGTTTTTTCGTGAACGCTTCGGAAGAGACGGGGTTCGGAAAACCCCAAAGATCAATATCCGTAACCTTTGAGGTCTTTGAGACCTCGAAGGTTTTTTCGTGAACGCTTAGTAAGAGACGGGGTTCGGAAAACCCCAAAGATCAATATCCGTAACCTTTGGGGTCTTTGAGACCTCGAAGGTTTTTTCGTGAACGCTTCGGAAAAAGACCTTCGGGGTTCGGAAAACCCCAAAGGTCAATATCCATAACCTTTGAGGTCTTTGAGACCCCGATGGTTTTTTTCGTAAACGTACAGGAAAGACCTTCTTTAGATTATTTTATAAGCAACTTCATTTGATAAAAAGTAACCTTATCCTCCTCCACCCCAAAATAATCCTGGCCCTTCAGACCCAAAATAGCTCCCTTTTCATCCAACACACTGCTGAGCGTGATACCCTGTGGAACCGCAATATCCTTTTGCAGTATCCGATGTTCCCGGTCCAGAACCGCCAGGTAGTTTTTGATTTGGTGTAAAAAAGCCCTGCTTTCTTCCATGGTATTCCTGGGAAAAGATTTGGCCCTTTCCTCCTCTATCCCCTTGGTGTAATGGATGAGGATCTGGCGGTCCAACACAAACAGGTTTTGGATCCTGCCAAAGACATTGTAAAGACTCGCTTCGTAGTAATCTTCCATGTTGGCCATGGGAACGCCTTTTATTGCGACGGCATCTTTCAGGTCCAGGTCGATGGTTTTTTGGTAAACCAAATGTTCCTCCTTCTGCCCGTACAGGTGATAGGCCAATTCGCCCCTGAAATAGACCAACCACTCCTCTCCTGCAGGAATCACGGTAGGAAAGGTCCAGTGGTAAAAATTGCCGTCCTAGTATATCGTTCCGGGTGGAAAAGGCATGGTCTGCCTGTAGGCACCTGTTTCCGGATCAACCAGTTCCAGAATGGGACTGCGGTAGATGCTTTCAAACATTTCGGCCTGGTTGGTATAATCCTGTTCTCCCCTTTCCGGTCGGATATAGGCCAGTTCCTTTCCGAAGGCATGAACGGGACTTTTGAGCCCGTTGATAAAGGTGTACGGTGGATTTAAATCCATGCGCTTGACGATTTCTCCCTCCCTGGAAAAAAACAGCAAGCCCTTTGCGGCATCCATTACCGTGACTTGGCCCTTGAAAAAGCCCCATCCCATGGCCCAGGAGATGGCATTGGGGCCATCCTTTGCCAGGTGAAACCGGGAACTGACGTTTCCTTCCCCGTCAAACAGCAATACTTCGTCCGTACCGTTGTCCATGCCCAGAAACAGGTGGGTTGACGAGTCGTAGTCATAAAGAAACAGATTCCCCTGATAATCCACCTGAATGGAATCGGTCAGCATCAATTGATAGCCGGAAAAAGGATCGTCTCTTATTTTATCTTTATTCCTGCACCCAAAAAAGGCCAAAGCCAAACAGCATATACAAAGCCCTATTTTCATCTTCCCAAGATCCACAAAAGAAAATGAAACCATTACGTAAAAGATGTTAAATTAAATTTACTCTTCCCCTAAATCCAAGCTGTATTGATACAAGGTATGAAAATCCTCTTCCACGCCGGCATATTCCTGGTCCTTAAAGGCAACGATCCGTTCTTCTCTGTCAACGAGGGCCTCAAAAGGAACCATGCTTTTCGGAATGGGCAGGTCCACTGCGCGCAGGCCAAACTCGGAATCAAAAACGGCAAACTCCATGGGAAAGGAGTACACCAATTCCCGCCGCTGCGCAGGATCAGACACATCATAGGCCGCTTTCGTTTCGGGAGATACGCCCTTGCTGTAAAAGGCGATAAAATGATCCTTCAGGGGTAAAAACCGGTGGATCTGTGGGATACGATACACCATTCCATTTTTTTCAAAGAAGGTATCCATCTGCTCCAATGGCACCGGCTCGTCCGGGTAGGCGTTCTTCGCCGGAATTTTTACCGTCTGCTCGAAGAGCAACTGTTGCTCCTTTTCGCTATAAACATGAAACTCCAGGGCATTATTGACCGAAAGGAACCATTGGGCGTCGCTATTTTGGATAAGTGGCGTAGGATACCCGTAAAAGAGCCCCGCTTCAAAGGCATCCGTTTCCGGAAAATGCATGGTAGGATAGTATTCGCCGCTGATCGTATCCAGCACCTCCATCATCGGTCCTCCGTCCAGCATGCGTCGGTAGGCTGCCTGCCGGTCCTGCCCCTCTTCCGCCGACTCCGGTTTATGATACAATAATTTATCCCCCAGCGAAGAAGCTGCTATATGCGCACCCCCAACGATCCAGAAATAGGGATAAGGTATCTCCGTCCGGTTCAATACCTTTCCCTCTCGGCTCAGTGTGTAGATTTTATCGCCAAAGATGCAGATGTTTCCTGCCGAGAATCTGGGGTTCAGCCCGTAGCCGCTGATGGCCTCGGGGCCTTCGTCTTGCAGGATAAACGTATGTTGGATAGCTCCGGACGAATCAAAAATCAAGACTTCCTTTTCCTGTTGGTTGTAGCCAAGGTACTGGTTGGTTTCCGGATCATAATCTTTTAGCTCCAGGCTGCCCATATAATCGACACGTAAGGAGTCCACCAATTGAAGGGAATAGCTGCGGGAATCTGTAGTTTCCTTTTGGGAGCGGGAGCAGGAAAGCAGACAAGTTGCAAGTAGTGGTAGTAGGGTTAGGCAAAGATTCGACATGATTAAAAGTAAAACTATTGGTTTAAAAAAACAAAGCAAAGCTTCCTACCTACTGCTGTTAGAGGAATTTTTTTCAGTCCGTTTAAATGGCACCTATTCAGCTTTAATTGGTTAACTGTCCATTAGATTTACATGCAATAGTGGACCGCTAGCGCTTTCGGGTAGTTGATACGATTTTCGTACGTAAATCCCCCTGCCCCCTTTGAAAGGGGGATTTGCTGAAATGGTAATTTGTGGCTAAAGTCGGGAAATTTAGTCGGTCGGCGGAATGGCAAGGCTTCTGAATTCCGTAAACCCGAACGTGCACAAATCCCCCTTGCTAAGGGGGAAAAAGGGGGATTTTTTCGAGCATACTAATTATTTAAGGGTTGAAAGTTACGTTAGTAAATCCCCCAGCCCCCTTTGAAAGGGGGATTTAACTTTTTCAAAATTTGCAAGTACGTTCCTGGATTTCGATATGCTCAACACTTTTTTATGCCCCTTAGGTAACTTCCCCGGGCGGGGTCACCTGAATGCTGGGGTTGATGGTGAGCAGGTCGGCAATCAGGGCATCACTGGCTTCCGGGGCAATGTACACATCGTCATACCGGTTGTACTTCACGATCAAGCCTCCGGTAGCCAGTGCAGGCTTCACTCCCACCCAGCGGGTTTTGCCTTTAAGGATGGGCCGGATGCTACCTATGTCAATTTCTCCCTTGATATAGCCTGACTTGTAGTAAAAGGTATGACCCCGGATCTGATACCGGGTGGCAACATACGGCCAGATAATAAATAGGGCCGGAGCGGTCAGGGGGATGATCCTTCGCAGCTTCTCCTCCATGGGCTTCGGATCCAATAGCCCGTATGCCAGCGGCAAGGTCAGCAGGGTCAGCAGTATCCCCTTCATCAGGCGTCCTTTTTTTGCTTTGTACGTTTTCATTTTAAGCGGCTGCATCCCGTTATTTTCACTACTAAAAATAGCGAAGATTTGAGATTATTTAAAAATATCAAGGTAATTTTCAATGGAATCCAACACTCTCAGGGCTAAAGGGTCGGGAGGGTTTTGGATTGTTCAGACCTGATTTTTTGTCATTGGAATTGCTTTGAGTAGGAAAAGAGGTGGTTAAGGTTTACTGTTTAATTTTATGTAATTTGAAAGTTTTATTTTCAAATTACATACTTTCTGGTTAATTTTATAAAAAACCTACTGAATTTAAGTAACAATGATCCTTCGGGATTCAACTATGAGAAACTCTGGTTTAGAGGAGGGTTTCCAGATAGCTATCTGGCCGAAACGGATAGTGACAGTTGGGATTGGAGATACGATTTTATCACTACCTACGTAGAACGGGACATACCCTTATTTGGAGCCCAGGTTTCAGCTACCCGCATGAAACGATTTTGGTCCATGCTGGCGCATTACCATGGCCAACAAGCCGTGCTTAGCGAAATAGCTAAAAGTCTGGAAGTCA
>JAWLFL010000125.1:0-11347 GCA_041685605.1 Cyclobacterium sp.
AATCGCCTGCAGGATTTCAAAACCTTCTATTCTCAACCCAAGTCCATTCAGGTAAATGCCCTGCCCCCGCATCCCTTAAAAAATGAAGTGAGTGTTGGTAATTATCGATTGAGGGAAAGTTTTGAGCAAAAGGAGGTACAGACAGGAGAAGGTTTTACCTATGATTTCACCATTATAGGAGAAGGAAATATCAGTTCCATTCGACCGCCCCGGCTCAGGCGTCGGCAAAAGCTGAATACGTTTGACCCCAATGAGCAGGTACAAATAAACCGGGGCAGAGGAAAGGTAACCGGTATGAAGGAGTTTGGCTATTTTATCACCTTAAATGAGCAGGAGGAAGTAGCGCTAAAAGATCACTTTGAGTGGATTTATTTTAATCCGCAGTTGGCTCGATACGATACCTTGGTGCCCCAGTCAATAGTGAGGGTAACCGGGGAGAGCAAGATCAATCAGGCCATATCCTCTTCCCGCCTGGGAGGATTATACGATCTGATCGAAGTAGAAGACAATAAGCTTTTAAACCAGGGATATAAATATTATTTTTCCGCACTGATAAACGGCTTGCTGTTGCTGGCAGTGGTTTTATTAGGATTTTTGATGTTTAAGAAAAAATAATTCATGCGCAATACATTTGGTAATGTTTTCACCATCACCACCTTCGGGGAGTCTCACGGAAAAGGGTTGGGAGTTATTATTGATGGTTGTCCCGCTGGAATATCCATCGATGAAGCGTTCATCCTGCAGGAGTTGCAGCGAAGAAAGCCCGGGCAATCTAAAATAACTACTCAACGAAAGGAGGAAGACGGGTTTGAAATCCTGTCCGGCCTGTTTGAAGGAAAAAGCACGGGTACGCCCATTGCTATCGTTATCTATAATACCGATCAGAAAAGCAAAGATTATTCCCACATTGCCGATAAATTCAGGCCTTCCCATGCAGATTTTACCTACCACGAAAAATTTGGTGTCCGGGATTACCGGGGGGGAGGAAGAAGCAGTGCCAGGGAGACGGCTGCGAGAGTAGCCGCCGGGGCCATCGCGAAATTAATGCTGCGGGAATTTGGGGTTTCGATCAATGCTTACGTGAGTCAGGCAGGACACGAGCGGCTGGAAAAAAAGTACGAGGAGCTGGACTTTAGCCAGACAGAAGCAAACATAGTGCGGTGTCCGGATGCTGAGGCGGCCGAGCGAATGATCCACTTGATTGATGAAACAAGAAAAAACAGGGATACCATAGGAGGGGTGGTGAGTTGTGTCGCCCAGGGAGTTCCTGCAGGACTTGGAGAGCCTGTTTTTGATCGGTTGCATGCCGCATTGGGGCATGCCATGCTTAGTATCAATGCCGTCAAAGGTTTCGAATACGGGAGCGGCTTCGAGGGGGTGAGCATGAAAGGTTCCGAGCACAACGATGCCTTTTACAAGGAAGGTGAAAAAATAAAAACCAGGACCAACCATTCCGGAGGTATTCAGGGAGGAATATCCAATGGAGAAGCCATTTATTTCAGAGTAGCATTTAAGCCGGTAGCGACCATCATGCAGGATCAGGAGAGCATTGATACGCGGGGCGAGTCTGCTGTTGTTTCCGGAAAAGGGCGTCACGACCCCTGCGTGGTACCACGTGCCGTGCCCATTGTGGAAGCCATGTGCGCACTTGTCCTGGCCGATTACCTGCTATTGAACCGCTCAAGCAAACTATAACCACTTCAACCACTAACCAAACATGAAAAAAAAAATACCCCTTCACACCCAAATCATCATCGGATTGGTTTTGGGTCTTATCGTAGGTTTAGCCGTAGTACAACTTGGCATATCTCCGGATTTTACCCTTAATTACATCAAGCCCGTTGGTACCATCTTTATTAACGGGCTTAAAATGATTGCCGTACCCTTGGTGCTTGCCTCACTGATTGTAGGTGTTTCCAATCTGGGTGATATTTCCAAACTGAGTAGAATTGGTGGAAAAACCATTTTGACCTATATTTTTACCACGGCACTGTCAGTATCCGTAGGCTTGTTAGTGGTGAATATTTTTAGCCCCGGAAAAAGCTTGCCGGTAGAGACCCGGGACAACCTGATGAGCTTATACACTGAAACGGCGGATACCAAATCCATGCAGGCCGAAGAACTCAAGCAGCAAAGTCCTTTACAGCCATTGGTGGACATGGTTCCGGAAAACGTTTTTCTGGCAACCACCGAAAATGCGAGCATGCTGCAGGTGGTGTTTTTCGCCATCATTGTAGGCATTGCCCTGATTCAGATACCCAAAAGTAAAGCCGAGCCGGTCATCGCCTTTTTTGATGGGTTGAATGATGTAATCATCAAAATCGTAGGATTTATCATGATTTTAGCCCCCTATGGGGTGTTTGCGCTCATGGCTTCGCTAATCGTGGAAATCACAGGCGACAATCCCAGTTCGGCGCTGGAGTTGCTGCTCGCTTTGCTAAAATACAGTTTGGTTGTTTTGGGAGGCTTGGCATTTATGACATTGGTAACGTATCCTTTGATATTGAAATCATTTACCAAAGTCAGGTATCAGGACTTTTTCAAAGCCATCCGGCCGGCCCAGTTATTGGCCTTCACAACCAGTTCCAGCTCCGCCACCTTGCCCGTGACCATGAAACAGGTAGAAGAGGAAATAGGCGTTTCGGAAGAGGTAAGCAGCTTCGTCTTGCCGTTGGGAGCCACCATCAATATGGACGGGACCAGTTTGTACCAGGGAGTGGCCGCTGTTTTTATTGCCCAGGCGTTGGGGATGGATCTGAGCTTGAGTCAGCAATTATTAATAGTAATGACCGCTACCCTGGCTTCTATAGGCACTGCGGGAGTACCGGGTGCAGGGATTATCATGTTGATCATTGTACTGGAATCAATCGGCGTTCCTGCCGCAGGAATTGCTTTGATTTTGGCACCGGATCGGATTCTGGACATGTTCCGAACCATTGTGAATGTGACCGGGGATGCCATGGTTTGTACCGTGGTGGCATCTACCGAGGGCGAACTGCCGGAGGGACTGATCCGAAAGTCCAATCCACTTACGGCCTCCTGAGTAGATTTTTCATAAACGAATTGCCTATTTACCGAACCATCATTGCATTCCGGGCGTTTTACAGTTGCCTAGAAATGAAATATTTAATATAAATTAATAAATACCATGCTGGAAGCACAAAAAAAGCCTGTTCATCTTTATTTAGAGGCTAATCCAAACCCCAACTCCTTAAAATTTGTCGCCAATTTCATGCTTGTTGAGGATGGAGTTAGTTTTGATTTTCCAGATGAAGCAAGTGCTGAAAAGTCTCCTCTCGCTAAAGAATTATTCAATTTTGCCGCTGTGGAAAGGGTGTTTATTGCTGCCAACTTTGTCACCGTGACCAAGAAAGGTGACATTCTATGGGAAAACATTCAGGATCATATCCGCAATCAAATCAAGGCTTTTCTGGAGACCGGGCAGTCGGTTATTGCCAGAGACCTGGATGTGGATCCTCTTTTTGATGAGAATGATAGCGAGACCGTCAAGAAAATCAAAGGGATTCTGGATGAATATATCCGCCCCGCCGTAGAACAAGACGGGGGAGCCATTGTTTTTCACAGTTTTCAGGACGGGATTGTCAAGGTGCTGCTTCAGGGAGCTTGTTCCGGTTGTCCCTCCAGTACGGTTACCTTGAAGGCGGGGATAGAAAATCTTTTGACCGGCATGTTGCCTGAAGTGAAGGCCGTGGAAGCAGAAGGGATCTAAGGTTTTCATATCCGATAGATGGTCTTTGGAAAGTGGATTGGTGGGATTTTAGGATTTCTGGCTATTTTATTACGGTGGATATCCGAAGCATTTCCGCAATTTACGGAAAGCTGGTACGCCAAAGGCCTGTTTCCCCTTGTACGTGGAATACTGGACCATTCCCTGGGAAAGCTGCCTTTTCCAGCTATTTACCTCGTCGTCGGTGGCCTGTTACTGGCTTTGTTTTATTTTGCTAAGAGGCTGTTACGTAAAAATAAAGGGGGTAGAAAAAAGACCTTTTTTATTTTCAGGGGGCTGGTGAATTTTAGTGGCTGGGCGGTTTTTTTGTTTTTATTCTTATGGGGGTTTAATTATTACCGGATGCCACTTTACTGGCACTTAGGGCTCCGTTCGGAACCGATGGGCCGGGAACAGCTGCTGGAAGAAATGCGATTGACGGAAGCGGATTTGTTGGAACAACGAGCAGAACTACAACCGGATTCCCTTCCCCTGGTGTATTTGCGAGATTTTGAAGCACTGGAAAACCAACTTAGGGAAGAGATGCAGGAGACCCTGGAAAACATCAGGTACTCCTGGGTTGGAAGTCCTACCGTGAAGCCTTTATATCCGGCTGGAACCTTGAGGCGTATGGGAATATTTGGAATTTACTTTCCCTTTACGGGCGAAGGATACCTGGACCCCAGCTTGCATCCCCTGGAAAAAACCTTTACCCTGGCCCATGAACTTGCCCATGGTTTTGGAATTACCGATGAAGGAGAAGCTAACTTTATGGGTTGGCTGGTCTGTGCCAGCAGTGAAGACTTCTATTTGCGCTACATAGGGTCCCTTAAACTTTTCCGGTACCAGCTAAACGATTTGTACCGAATAGATCCGGAAACCTACCAGCAATTTGTGGGTCAAATTCCCATTGCAATCCGGGGTGATATTCGGGAGATTCAACAGAGCAATCTGGAGATAAGGCCCTATTTTCTTGAATTGAGCAAAATGTCGAATGATTTTTACCTCAAATCTCAAGGAGTAAAAGCAGGCATCAAAAGTTATGCTCAGCTTCCCATGCTTGCCAGGGCCTGGAGATTGGGACAAGCAGATTTATGAAGTACTTTTTACGGTGAAAGTGCGCTATTTTTGGGTAGATGCTGAATTCAGCCCATTGGGTATGGTCAAGGTAAAATTGGATCCGCTCCCCTCTTTGCTAACTACCTCCAGGCTCCCCCCCAATCTCTTCGCATTTTGGAAGCAAAGATGTAAACCCATCCCTGTTCCTTTTTCTTGCTCAGTGCCGTAAGTGGATTTGATATCCTGTTCAAATATTTTTCTCAAGCGTTCCTGAGAAATTCCAATACCGTTATCCTGTATGGAAATGATGATTAACGCTTTCTGGCCAGTAATTTCGATACTTACCTGTCCTCCGGTAGCAGTGAATTTAATGGCATTCTGGACCAGATTTCTAAGAATCAATAGCAAACGGTCCGTCTCAATCTTTACCAGCGGATTTTTGCGGTAATGGACTGCCAGTGAAATGGATTTTTGTTTGGCGATTACCTTGAGGATTTCCAATGTGTCCTCAAAGAGGTTTTTCAGTTTTATTTCTTTTACCCGGATCGCTCGATTTTTTAATTCAAAAGAGGACCAATCCAATATATTTTCCATCATATTGTAAGTCCGGGTTGTGATTTTAAGCAATTCTTCGTGTAAAAAATCCATTTCCTCGGGGGGTAAATCCCCGTTATTGATGAGCTCTAGTGTCTGCATAATGGATTGGAGCGGATTTTTTAAGTCATGAGAAATGATGGTAATGATTTTATCCTTCTGAGAACTTGTTTTACTAAGGCTGCGGTTGATTCGGACCAATTCATTGCTTTTTACTTTGACCTTGTTTTTT
The DNA here is from genome assembly GCA_041685605.1 of Cyclobacterium sp. Lineage (GTDB taxonomy): Bacteria > Bacteroidota > Bacteroidia > Cytophagales > Cyclobacteriaceae > Cyclobacterium. The sequence continues at coordinate 5,613 of JAWLFL010000125.1, forward strand.
TGAGATTTGTAAAACCGTTTCAAAGTGGCTACCAGAAATCCTATTCCAGCCAGGCAGGCAATATAGGTGATGGCATGATCAATAAAAATCAGTCCGTTGCTATCATATAATCTGGGGATCCACTGCGTGTGGAAGGTTCCAACATAATACAGCAGCAAGAAGAACAAACCATTGATCACACTCCAGAAAAGATAGGACCGGATGGGAGAAATACTGAGGATGATAAGATGGCATAACATGAAAATATAGAAAGTGGGTCCATCAATGCCGTCATTATTGAAAAAGTTAATGGTCAATATGGGATAGGTAAGTCCTCCGAATAGATAATAGGCATATTTAAACTGGTTTCGTTCTCGAAGCAGGTAATAGCAAACTGCCAGTCCTACGATGACCATAAATGAAATTCCGATTAAAAACCAATTGCCGATAATCGCATTAAAGGCCATCGTAGCCAGCATAAAAATGAAGACGATGACCAAGGTGGAATTGAAAATCTGTTTTTCCATGACCGGGCTATTTTCCCAATAAAAAAAATGGGCGGCCCGGGTTTTTATTTTATTCAAAAAGCTCACAATAGGATTGTCATTTTAAAATTTTCCGGGCTGCTGATTGCCAAATATCGGAATGAATTCAAACCTTTCACCGTCAAAAAGTCCTTTATCACTCAATTTGATAGATGGAATAACCAATAAGGCCATAAAGCTTAAGGTCATAAAAGGGGATTGTAAACGGGATCCCATTGCCTTCACCATTTTATCCAGGCGGGTATAATGCCTGGCTACCTCAAAGGCATCTGCCTTACTCATCAGTCCCGCCACTTCTAATGGCAGCACTTCCTCTATCGTACCATTAACTGCCGCAAGACCTCCTTTGCAGCGAATAACCAGATTTGCCGCTCTACTCATGTCCTCGTCACTCACGCCAACCACAATAAGGTTATGGGAATCATGTGCTACCGAAGAAGCGATGGCTCCTTTTTTCAGCCCGAAACCTTTTATGAGTGCCACTTGTGGGGAGCTGTTTTTTTCATACCGGTTGATCACCGCGATTTTCAGGATATCCTCTTCGGTATTGCTAATTACTTTTCCGGAGTTTTCCGGTACGGTCACTCTTATTTTAAGCGTAGTCAATTGCTTGTCCAGTGCTTTGATAACGGTGGCGGATCCGCCCCCATGTCTTAATTCAAAAGCGTCCCTGTCAAGTGTATCAGCCTTGAAGCGGTTTACAGCCTGACAATCCTGGTGGGGGATTCTAGTCTTTCCCTCCCTGGCCATTATTTGGCCGTTGATATGGGTTTCAAGCACCTGAAAACGATCAAGGTCTTCCACCAAAATAAAATCTGCAGGATCGCCCACTTTTAGCAGTCCCACCGGGAGTCCGTAATGGCGTACGGGCGTGATGCAAGCGGCACGGAGTACGTCAAAAAGATCTTTGCCCCTGGAAACTGCCCTGGCGACCAACTGATTGATATGCCCTTCGAGTAAGCTGTCGGGATGTTTGTCATCCGAGCAAAACATAAGGTGTTCCGGAAATTCATCCATCAGGTCAATCAACGCATCGAAGTTTCTGGCAGCACTTCCTTCCCGGATGGCCACCTTCATTCTGTTTCGAATCCGGTCTCTTCCTTCTTCAAATGTCGTGCACTCGTGATCGGTGGTAATTCCTGCGGCCGCGTATTTGGCGGCACTTTCGCCTGTAAGCCCCGGGGCATGACCATCTACAGGCTTTCCATACCGTTGGGCAAGATGGATTTTTTCCATAACCTGAGGATCCTCCATCAATACGCCGGGCCAATTCATCATTTCTGCCAGGTAGTGAATCTTTCCCTCCCGAAAGAGTTGTTCAATTTGTTTGGTAGAAATGGCATCTCCGGCAGTTTCAAAGGTAGTGGCAGGTACGCAGGAAGGAGCTCCAAAGAAAAATTTAAAGGCCGTTTTTTCACCGTTGGCGATCATGAAGGCAATGCCCTCCATGCCGCAAACGTTGGCAATCTCATGGGGATCAGAGACGGTGGCCACGGTGCCGTGGATCACGGCAAGTCGGGCAAAAGACGCAGGGACCAGCAAAGTGGATTCGATATGGACATGGGCATCAATAAAACCGGGAAGAAGGTAGTGGGGAGGGGCCGTAGGTAGGCGATCAACAGCCTGGATACGGCCATTGTTCACCTCAATCTTTGCGGGATAAATTTTTCTCTTTTCAATATCCACCAATTGTCCCCTCAGGCTGTATGCTGTCGTCATTCCGCTGCTAAAAGATTAAATAGTACTACTTCTGTTGGTTTGAACACCAGATTGGAATAAAAAACCAATACAAATAAGGTCTACTGCCCAGAATAGTCATAAATATACTATATTTGCATTTGAAAAGGAAAGCAGGTACCATTCATTTTTTATTAATGAAAAAAATCATCATTGCCATTGACGGTTATTCCGGTTGTGGGAAGAGTACCACAGCAAAGGCGGTGGCTAAAGCGTTGCGGTATACCTATTTGGATTCCGGGGCCATGTACAGGGCGGTTACCCTTTATTTTTTAGAGAATCACATTGACACATCAGAGCCAGAGGAAATTAATCGAAGCCTCCGGGAAATGGAAATTGAATTCCGACATAATGAAGCCGATGGAACCCAACAAGTTTATCTGAATGGAGTTAATGTAGAAAGGGAAGCAAGAGGAATGGAAGTTTCGGCAAAAGTGAGTGAGATTAGCAAGATTCCCCAGGTAAGGGCTGCTTTGGTAGAAAAGCAACGAAGTTTAGGAAGTAGTAAAGGTATTGTGATGGATGGCAGGGATATTGGTACAATCGTGTTCCCGGATGCGGAATTGAAAATATTTATGAAAGCCGATACTCTAATCCGGGCAGAGCGAAGGCAGCGCGAGTTATTGGAAAAAGGCCAGCGGGTAAGTTTAGATAAGGTGCAGGAAAACCTGGAATCAAGAGATGAGCAGGATAGCGGAAGGGCCATAAGCCCCCTAAAAAAAGCAGACAATGCCGTGGAGTTGGATACGAGTTATTTGGATTTTAACGAGCAGGTTCTGAGGATACTGGAATTGGCAAAGGAGAGAATGGATTAAGTTTATGGAAGTTACGATAGATAAAAATTCAGGATATTGTTTTGGTGTGGAATACGCCATAAAGATGGCCGAAGATGAAATGGACGACGACCGGAAATTGTATTGTCTTGGGGATATCGTCCATAATGATATGGAAGTAAAACGATTGAGCAACAAAGGTCTAGTGGTGATTGATAGGGAAGATTTACGTTGTCTTCACGATTGCAAGGTCCTGATCCGGGCCCATGGAGAGCCACCGGAAACCTATCGCATGGCCATTGAAAACAACATCGAATTAATAGATGCCTCCTGTCCGGTGGTACTGAAGCTACAGCACCGGGTAAAAACCGCCTTCGATAAAATGCAAAACCGGAAGGGGCAAATCGTTATTTACGGGAAAAAGGGGCATGCCGAGGTCATTGGTCTCACCGGCCAAACCCTTGAAAAAGCCATCGTGGTGATGGATGATGAAGACCTTGAACAAATTGATTTTTCAAGGCCGGTGACATTATTCAGCCAAACGACCAAAAGCACCAAAGGCTTTTATGCGCTGAAACAAAAAATCGAAGAGCGAATTCGAGAAGCCAAAGGAGCTATGGAAGAGCTGGATTTTAATGCCAATGATTCCATCTGCAGGCAGGTCTCTAATCGGGAACCTCAATTGCGAAAATTCTCGGAGGATAACGATGTCATCATCTTCGTTTCCGGCAAAAAAAGTTCGAACGGTAAGGCCCTGTACCAGGTCTGCAAAGGGATAAATATCAGGAGCTATTTTGTCGAAAACGAGCAAGATATAAACCCTGACTGGATCATGCCTGAGGATAAGGTAGGCATTTGCGGAGCTACTTCTACTCCTATGTGGTTGATGGAACAAATAAAAGAACACATTCTGTTTCTGGATACGCCTTCGGTTGAAGCGAAATTTTAAATAAGGGCAAAAGGGGAGGGCGATCATTCAATATTTGATAAATAAACACGGAATTAGCTTCTAATAACTAATGTAATTTATTAGATTTGAGACGTTTTTCATAGGATCATATAGTTTCAAAAATTAAATATGTCAAAACAAATCAAGCTTAAAAAAGGGTTTGATATACGCCTGGTTGGTAAAGCCGAAAATAAAATCGGTGATTTTCAGCCTGTCAAAACCTTTGCCATCAAACCTACAGACTTCATCGGAATGCGACGGCCAAAAGTCATCGTCAGAGAAGGTGATACGGTAAAGGCAGGTTCTCCTATTTTATTCGATAAGAAATTGGAAAAAGTGCAATACGTGGCACCTGTTTCCGGGGAGATTGTTGAAATCAAGCGGGGAGAAAAAAGAAAATTGTTGGAAATTAAAATCCTGGCTGACAGTGAAATTAATTTTGAAAATTTTGAAAAGTTCACCGAAGCTGATATTGCTGCTGCCAGTAGGGAAAAGCTGGTGGATCACATGACCGCTACGGGAGTGTGGCCTCAAATTATTCAGCGCCCTTACGGTGTTGTAGCCGATCCGGAGGACGAGCCCAAGAACATTTTTATTTCCTGTTTTGATACCCACCCACTGGCTCCGGATTATGATTTCCTTCTAAATGGTCAGGCCAAGTATTTTCAGGCTGGTGTCAACGTGCTAAAGAAACTTACTAAAGGGAGCGTCTTTCTGGGGCTTTCCGGTGAATCTAAATCTACCGAATTGGCGAACATTCAGGGTGTGGAAACCAATTATTTCTCCGGCCCTCATCCTGCTGGAAACGTGGGGGTTCAAATTCACCACATCGCTCCCATCAATAAAGGCGAAACGGTTTGGACCCTAAACCCCTACGGAGTAGTCCAAATCGGGAAATTATTTACGAATGGTCACTATGATGCTTCCAAGCTAATTGCATTAACTGGATCCGAGATAAAAACTCCTGTTTACGCCCAAACCTATATTGGAAGCTGTGTGGATAGCTATGTGGCTGGAAACACGAATTTGGATAACGTACGGGTGGTATCTGGAAACGTGCTGACTGGGGAGAAAATTAAGCGGGATGGGTACCTTGGATTTTATGATCACCAGCTGACCGCTATTCCAGAGGGAGATTATTACGAATTTCTGGGGTGGATGAAGCCTACGACGGAAAAACTGAGCTACCATAAGGCACTCGGTCTGCTGTCCTTTTTATATCCAAAAAAGGAATATGCCCTGGATTCCAACGTTAGAGGAGAAGAACGAGCTTTCGTCCAAACAGGTGTTTTCGAGAGTGTAACTCCAATGGATATCTATCCGGTATACCTTTTAAAAGCTATCATGGCAGAAGATTTTGATGAAATGGAGGAGTTGGGAATCTATGAGGTAATTGAGGAAGACCTGGCACTTTGTGAATTTGTGGATGTTTCCAAACACCCGGTGCAGGAAATAGTTAGAAAAGGTATAGAACTCATTCAATTTAGTTAATCATATGAAGTTTTTACGTGACCTGTTGGATAAGCAGAAGCCCCTTTTTCAAAAGGGAGGAAAATTAGAAAACCTCTACTACTTGTATGAGGCGGGCGAAACGTTTCTGTTTTCTCCCAAGCATACGACAGCACCCAGAGGCGCACAGGTGAAAGACGCAATCGATTTGAAGCGGATGATGATCACCGTGGTGATCGCCATGATCCCCTGTTTGTTATTCGGTATTTACAATACCGGCCATATGCACTACCTCGCGGTAGG
>JAWLFL010000126.1:0-11339 GCA_041685605.1 Cyclobacterium sp.
ATGCTCTATCCAGTTGAGCTACAGGACCTTTGTTTTTTCTTTATTTTTAGTTTAAGTCCTTGTGAACCTGAAACCTTCCCGACCCAAAAGTCGGGATGCTCTATCCAGTTGAGCTACAGGACCTATAAATAGAAACAGGCTTTTCAGCCTGTTTCGGAGTGCTTTTTCAAAAGCTTGTGCAAATGTAAGGCGGTTTTTTTTAATTACAAACTCAAATTCACAATTACTTTTCGTTTACTCAGGTGTATTGATCATCTTTGCAAAAAATAGTTTTCATGTCTGAGGAGCCACTGATGCCTATTGATGACTTTTATGTCAAAACCATCGGGGAAATACCGTTGAAGGAAATCCTGTTATGTTTACCGCACACTCCGGTTTCAGAGGCAGCCCGGATAATGCGCGATGAAAAGTCAAGTTGCCTTTTTGTGGGTGATAGCAAAGAGTTGATTTACGGAGTAATTACTGACATTACGCTGCGAGACAACGTTGTGGCATCTGGGGTTTCTCCTGAAAGCTCTGTTAGGGAAATCATGGATCCCGCACTAGTGGCCATTTCCAAGGACACGTTGGTATATGAGGCGTTGCTACTCATGTTTCGCACGAAAACCAGGTACTTGCTAGTCAAGGAGGGCGGAGCCTACATTGGGGTAACTAGCCGGAATAAAATATTGACCGTACAGTCCCAATCACCTTTTATTTTTATCCAGTCTGTCAAATTGGCTGTGGGCAGGGAAGAACTAAGAGAAAAATGGAAACAAGTGCCTCGGATTGTTGATCAATTAATTCAGCGGGGAGTACGGGCTGAAATCATCAATCAGATTATTTCAGCCATTGCTGATTCGATTGCGTTACGTGTCATCGAACAGGCAATTAAAGAGAAAGGCACTCCCCCGGCAAGGTTTGTTTTTTTTGTCTTGGGAAGTGAGGGACGGAAAGAACAAACATTAAAGACAGATCAGGATAACGCCATCATTTATGAGGACAAAGCCAATGAGCATAGGGAATTGGTACGGACATTTTTTTTAGATTTTGCCAAGGGTGTTTCGGAGGATTTAGACTTTATCGGTTTTAATTATTGCAAGGGAGGGTTTATGGCCAGTAATCCCAAATGGACTCACTCACTTTCCCACTGGAAATCCAATTACGCCAGTTGGTTTCAGGAATCCAGCATGGAAACAGTAATGAGTTATGGGACTTTTTTTGATTGTCGACCCATTTATGGTGATTTTTCACTGCTGAAAGGTTTAAAGGACTTTATGGACGAGCAATTACAACATCCGCTGGAACGTTTTTTTTACAATATGGCGCAAAATGCCTTGCAATACGATACTCAGCTAACTTGGTTTCGAAACATTCGAACCTTCAAAATAGATAAAGAACAGGTTTTTGATATCAAAAAGGCCATGACACCGATGGTAGATACCATTCGCCTGTACGCACTGGCAAACCGGGTATTTGAAACCAATACGGGAAAAAGATTGAAGTTGTTAACAGAAAAAGGAGTCTTTACCAAAAAAGAATCCGAGGAACTATATCAGGGGTATTATTACCTGATGGGATTGCGGTTGGAAAAGCAGGCCATAGCCGTAATCCGGGAAAATAAAGATCCATTGAATTACATAAAAATAGCAACTTTGACCAAGGTTCAAGCAGTAACTATCAAGGAAATCTTTAAAGTAATCCGAGATCTTCAAATAAAAGTTAAAATTCAGTTCACCAAAACTTTTTAGTTACTTTGTATAATTGAAGTTTATCCATTGGGATAAAATCGGTACTTTGCCGGGATAACTCATTTTCAGGAATTCCTTGTTTGCAGGAAATCCAATTCCTATGGAAAAAAATAACCATTCTTTTGGTAAGGCACCTGTTGGTAAATTATTACTACAGCAAGCGGTTCCGGCGGCAGTTGGTATATTGGTTTTATCCATATACGGAATTGTGGACACTATTTTTGTCGGCCGTTTTGTAGGGTCACTTGGTATTGCTACCATTACGGTTGTCTTGCCGATTACGTTTTTGATTTCAAGTATAGGCATGTCCATCGGGGTAGGAGGAGCATCGGTGATTTCCAGGGCTTTTGGGGATGGCAATGATGCCAGGGCTTTTTCCACCTTTGGAAATCAAATAGGAATGACCTTGACCCTGGCCCTGCTTTTTGTGGGCTTGGGTTTTTTGTTTTCGGATGAGATTTTACAACTTTTTGGAGGAAAAGGAGCTGTATTGGAGCCCTCCAAAGAATACTTTTCTATTATTTTAATTGGAATTCCTTTCTTGGCCTGGGCGATGATGAGTAATAATGTCATTCGGGCAGAAGGCTACCCTAAAGTGGCCATGTACACCCTGATCGTTCCGGCCGTTTTCAATATTATTCTGGATCCCATTTTTATTGTTTGGCTGGATATGGGATTGAGGGGCGCAGCCTGGGCTACTACAATCTCTTACATTGCCAGTGCTGCTTACACCTTGTGGTTTTTCATGTTTGGAAAATCTATTATGAAAGTGAAAAGTGCCTGGTTTAAACCTGATTTCCAGATCGCCCGGGAAATTGCAGCATTAGGAGCAGTGACCCTTGCCCGGCAGGGAACGGTGAGCGTATTGGCGATCGTTTTGAATAACGAGCTTTTTATATATGGTGGAGAAATGGGCTTATCGGTTTTCGGAGTGATCAATCGGGTAATGATGTTTGCCAATTTCCCCGTCCTGGGGATCACACAGGGCTTTGTGCCCATAGCAGGGTACAATTATGGGGCTAAACTGAACGATAGGGTTCACCAGACGATCCGACTTGCCCTGAGGTCCTCTAGTCTAATAGCACTGCTTATCTTTGTTCTGATAATGACCTTTACAAGTTCTTTGGTTCAGGTATTTACGGAAGATGAAAAACTTATCATGGAGAGTATCCCGGCCATGCGAAAATCTTTTCTGGCCACCCCATTGCTTGCATTCAGTTTGATCGGAAGCGCTTATTTTCAGGCCATAGGAAAACCGAAAGCTGCGTTGTTACTGGCATTGAGCAAGCAAGGGATTTTCCTGATTCCGCTAGTAATAATCATGCCGCTGTTTTTTGGTCTAGAGGGGATTTGGTATGCCTTTCCCCTGGCAGATACCGGAGCTGCGGCCATATCCTATTTTTACCTTAAAAAGGGAACAAACGCCTTATAGAGGTCTTTCTCACATGTCAGATTAGAAGGCTTCCCTAGGATGTTTGGGGAAGGTTTACGAGGTCCCTGTTAAACCGATTTGAAAAATAAAAAATTCTGGTAAAAAAAAAGCCCCGACCAAACGATCGGAGCCTTTTTACTAGACCTAACCAACTTTAATTTTTTTTAACCTTTACAGATAGGGTTCGGTGTTCATCATCCCAATCGTAAAGCCACTTGCGCCAATCTGGTCAATTTTCTGATTCAAAAAAAATCAGAAAGAACGTTGAGCCAGAAGTTTGCTTTATTCCTATTCTTTAATGCTGTACCTGTATTTATTTCAATAACAAGGTATGTATAAACCATCCCATTCTGTATGACAAATGTCACAGATAGGGCTGATTTTTATCAAAAAGCATTGGCGTTAATGGGAAATGATGCGTCCATCCTCCATCACGATGGTCCGATCGGTTTTCTCCGCAAAATCCGGATCGTGGGTAACGATAAGTAGGGTTTGATTGAAATCTGTGGCCAATTCTTTAAAAATTCCAAAAACAATATCGCTGTTTTTTTTATCCAGATTTCCAGAGGGCTCATCCCCCATAATGATCAGCGGATCATTGATCAGTGCCCTGGCTATGGCTACACGCTGTTTTTGCCCACCCGAAAGCTGGTTGGCCTTTTTAAGAGCATGGTCTTCCATTCCAAAAATCCGAAGCTTCTCCATGGCCTTTTCTTCGAGCTGCTCCCTGTTCAATTTTCCTAATTTCAGTCCGGGTACCATCACATTTTCCAATACTGAAAATTCGGTGAGTAAGTAATGAAATTGAAAAACGAATCCAATTTTCTCATTGCGGATGCGGGAAAGGTAGCTGGAAGATTTGTCGGTAATCATTTCCTGGTCTATCAATAGCTTTCCCTGGTAACTGGTATCCATGGTAGATAGAATGTAAAGAAGCGTCGATTTCCCACAACCAGATTTACCCATAACCGATACAAAATCCCCGCGATTGATCGAAAAGGAAATTTTTTTGAGTACTTGGGTTTTTACAGGGCTGTAGAAAAATTTATCAATATTCTGTGCCTCCAATACCGTCCTGTTGTCCATTTTATTTTCCTCTGATAATATCTACTGGGTCGACCCCGCTCGCTTTTTTGGCGGGGAAATAACCGGCAAAGTAAGTCGTGACTAAACTAAATATCCCTCCGATAAGGTAATAACGCGGGTTAAAGTCCACAGGAAAGGTCTTAATGGTAGGCAAAGCCTCTGTCTCAAATGGGAGCTGGTCAATACCTAGCCCTGCCAGGTAGCCAAGGCACAAACCAAGGGTACCTCCTGCCAACCCGATAATTAAGGCGATGTTGATAAAAATAATGTTTACATCCCTTCCAGAAAATCCGATTGCTTTTAAGATGGCAATGGTATCCATTTTTTCATAAATCATCATGTTCAGGATATTGTAAATACCAAATCCCGATACAATTAATAGGGTAATCCCGACGGCATAACTAATCAGATTCCTAATCTCTGTTCCTGTCTCAAATTGAGCGTTGACCGTTTGAATATCATCTGCGTTAATCTTAAAAAGGGCAGCATAATCTCGTGCCATGGAAGGAGCCAGATCCAATTCCCGTAGTTTTACCTGAATGTCCGTGATGTAGGAGGGGGGCTCGCCAAGTATTTTCTGGACCGTTTGAAGCGATGCATAACTTTGGATATTATCCAATTCGCCCAGACCTGATTGATAATACCCCACCACTTTTAATTGTACCTGGTCTCCACGGGAAGTCGTCGCTTGAATGACATCTCCAATATCCGCCAGCATGCGGTCAGCAGCCCCTTTCCCCAGGATGATGCTATTGTTAGTTTGAGTCAGGTCCATAGGTGTACCGACAGTAACATAATCGGATAATGCAAACAAGTCATTTTCTGCTGGTACGTCGATTCCACTTATCGTTCCGGAAATATCACTTGAACCAACATTAAAAAACACCTGGGTAGACACCTTGGGGGCAACGCCCAAAACCCGGGGATCTTCCTCCAGGGTTTGGAGAATGGCACTGCTATTGTAAATGCGTAATCGGCTGCTCGTTGGTTTGATTGATCGAATGGTATTGGTATAATTTTTATATTTTTCCGATTGGTCTATGGGTTGATCCGGATTAGGCTTGATTTCATTATAAAACCGAATATGGGGTGTACGATTAAGCACCAGTCCATCCAGCATTTGGTTTAGCCCATTCATAAAACCAAGCAGTGCTATAAACATGGTGATACTAAACGTGACACCAACAGCCGCCACCATGGTTTGCTTAAACCTTGCCAGCATGAGAGAACGCGCAATGTGTAGTAACAAACCGTACTTCATGGTTTTAACAGTTGGGTGGTTTCGTCTATTCCGCGAATGATTTCTGTTTCACTGTAATTTTTAATACCCGTTTTGACCTGCAAGGTATCACCGCTGGCAGTGATTACCTGATTACCCTGAAGAATGTAGGAACTGGGAATTAGGAGCGCATTTTCCTTTGCTTCAATAATAATATTGGCTTCGAGTGTTAGGTTTGGGTACAGTTTCTTGGGTTTCGTGACCAACGAAGCCTCTACCACAAAACTTTTGTTTCCGGAATCCATCATCGGATTGATTTTTGAAATCCGGGCATCAAAAACCTGATCCTGATAGCTGTCAAAGCTTATCATCGCCTCTTGACCTAATTCGATCTGAGAAATATCGTACTCATCTACCAATAATTCCAATATAAATGCTTCTCCGTCCCCGATGACGGCCAGGGTATGTTGGGCGTTTACCAGTTCCCCCTTTTCCTTGAGCACGGAATACACACGCCCGTTAATAGTACTTTTGATTTCCAGCTCATTGGCCAAAGCGGATGCTTTTTCCAGGTTTTTTTTAGCTGTATTTTCGTTATGATCCAATTCTCTTTCGAGGGATTCTTTTTTGAGTTTCAGTGAAGCATATTCGGTTTTCCTCTGGGCATAGGACAACAGGCGCTGCTCTAGTTGCAGGTCGGTGCCTATTCCCCGTTTATTTAGCCTTTTTTGTCTCTCCAACAAAAGCGAATCATGGACCATTTGGGATCGGGCCAGGTCAATTTGCACGTCCAGCTCCTGAATTTTCTCCGAGTTATTTTCTCTTTTGGAAAAGGATCTTGAAAGGGATGCGATTTCCTGGTTCAGGATGGCGGTTTCATTGGAAAGCGAAAACAAGAGCATTCCGCTTTGGACAGAATCGCCTTCTTTTACATAAATTTCCTCGATATAACCTGTAGTATTCGGCTTTACTTCGTATTGGTTTTTACTTACCACTTTCCCGGAAGCATAAACGGATAGGGTGATGTTTTCCCTTACCGGGCTGGTTTTTTCCGACTTGGGATGGCAGGAAATAGTAATCAGCAAGCTGCTAAAAATAACACACGCAACAATTCTATTTATACTAGGCATGGTTCAGAAATTCCTTGTTTTATGGTAACAAGTTATGAGAATTTTATCTTCCTTTAATATAAATAAAAGAAAAATACTTCCTTACTTTGGATTAATTAAAGAAAGAAATCAGAATCCAGTTAAATTTTGTTTTGTATTTTAACCGGAGGTTTTGAAGATGGGAAAGAATTCAGTTTGAAGGTAACCACTCATTAAGATGGAAGCGAGTAAAAAGATTTCGATTAGTTATGTGTTGGTCGGTGTTCTATGGATTTTTGGAAGTGATAAACTGATTCATTTTTTGTGGGGCAGTATGGATATGGCAAGGTTGGCTTATCTGCAGACCGCTAAAGGGGTTTTTTACGTGGTGCTAACGGGGTTTTTTTTGTACTTATTGATTGACAGGCATTACCATTTTTTGGACAAGAAGGTAAAAGAGCTGGAGCTGGCTAATTGCAAATTAGAAGAAGAGCGACTGAAGTCAGAGCATTCAAAAAACCAACTGGACCAGTTTATCCTGGTGGCATCCAATGACCTCGCAGAGCCTGTACGGCAGAGCCAGGGATTTTTAGAATTATTTATCAGGAAAAATGAAAAAACACTACCGGACAAATCGATTGCGTTCTTGCGACTTACCTTAGATAATTTTATAAAAATAAAGCATATAATCCAGGATTTGGTTTCCTTTTCTCAGCTTTCGGAAAAAGGAATCCAGGTGGAAGATGTAGACTTAAATGAGGTGATTGAAAAGGTTATTCATCTGAATTCCAAAAAAATCAAAGAGGGGAATATTGATATTAGAAAAGAGGTACTTCCCATTTTAAAAGGGGATTACAAACGTTTTACTCAGCTTTTTGACCATTTATTAAACAATGCCATTAAGTTCGGTGACCCTGAACGGGCATTGCGAATAGCTATAAGTGCCTCCCGGACGGAGGATGGGTTCACCTTGGCGATAAAAGATAATGGGAGAGGGATTTCTCCTGAATACCTTCAAAGTATATTTTATATTTTGCAGCAATACGACCATGGATTTATTAAAAGAGGTACAGGCATGGGACTGGCCATTTGTAAAAAAATCGTTGAAGATGTGGGCGGACAAATATGGGCTACTTCCGTACAAGGAGAGGGTAGCACGTTTTACATTGCCTTTAAGGACAAATAAATTTCTCATGCCATGAGACAAGATAAAGGATACTCCATTAATCTGCTATCTGTTTTTGATGATGCCACTGTTGGAATTGCATTTATCGATCCAGAGGGAAATTGGGAAAAAGGGAACTCAAATTTTTTACGATTTACCGGATGTGATGAAGAACATTTTCCCTGCTTTTCCTGGGATGATGTTTTTGAAAAGGACGAAAATAACGCCGGGTTTTCCAGTGCCATTGCGGCTGCGTCTTCCAGGTTTGCCCCTGTGGTGCTAAAAGTTTTGCGAAAGGATGGTAGACAGGTATGGCTGAATGTCTTTTTGCTTCCGTTAGAGAACAAGCATTTTGCCTGCATTGCAGAAGACATTACAGAGGACATAATCTTTAAGGAGCTTGATCAACTGGAGCGGGATGTTTTGGAAAAAAATGCCCTGCCTTATTACCGCTTGGAGGAAGTTTTGGATGAATTCATCCGGGGATTGGAACAGATTTTTCCGGAGACGGTCTGTTCCATTATGAAAGTCACTGATAATAAAGTGTATTGCTGGTCGGCGAAGGGCCTTCCGGAAGACTACCTTCGGGAAATCGAAGGGGCCAGTATCGGTCCAAAAGCCGGATCCTGTGGAACAGCGGCATTCTTCAAGTCTGCGGTGATCGTGGAGGATATTTCGAGCGATTACCGCTGGGAACCTTATAAGTCCACCATATTAGCACACGGGTTTAGGGCTTGTTGGTCCAATCCCATTCTTTCAGCTTCGGGAAAAGTACTGGCGACTTTTGCTATTTATTATCGAAAGGTAACCTCTCCCGAATTGATAGAACTAAAATTCATCAACAGATCTGGTAAAATCCTTGCCATCGTTTTGGAAAACCATCAATCCATTCAGTCTCTTAAACAAAGTAACCAACGGTTTCAATACGTAACGGAAGCGACTTCGGAGGCTATATGGGACGCTGATTTAAGAAAAGGTACCGTCGTTTGGAGTCAAGGATATCATACCCTTTTTGGACACCCCCACCAGCAAGATGAGATGGATGGCAGTTCCTGGTCAGATTACATTCACCCCGATGATTATGATGCGGTTACCGGTAGTATCCAGCGTATAATTGATGGTAGAAAGAAAACCTGGACCCAGGCGTACCGGTTTCGGAAGGCGGATGGAAGCTACCTGAGAGTTGAGGACAAAGGTTTGGTCGTACGGGACCCTGAGGGTAAGCCGCTTCGGATGGTAGGGGCTATGAGAGATATCTCTGCCCAATATGCTTACAATCGTTCGCTTAAGGAATTAAACCGATCCTTAGAAACTAGTAAGAAGCATCTTGAGGCCACCAATGCGGAATTAGAGCAATATGCTTTTATTGCTTCGCACCACCTTCAGGAGCCTTTGCGAACGGTAATTGGATTTATGGATAGTCTTTACAAATCTTACGGAAAAAATCTGGATGATAAGGCCCGCAGATATGTCTTATTTGCAATGAATGATGCCAAACAAATGAGGCAGCAAATTCTTGATTTATTGGAGTACGGGACCATCGGAAAAGAGCAAAAGCAACCGCAATTTCAATGGCTTGAAACCTCCAGTTTAGTAGAAGATGTACTACGAATAAACAGCGAATTCATTCAACAGGCGGCTGCAAAAATCGAAGTCGGTACTTTGCCTCGGGTCTGTGGTGATAAAAAGCGATTGATTCAAGTGTTTACGCATCTGATTTTAAATGGAATCAAATACCAGCCTCCTTCTCAAAAAGCAGAAATTTTCATCAGTAGCCAACAGAAAGAAGGAGAAGTTGTCATTTGTGTTCAGGATAATGGGCTGAGTATAGACACAGCCTATCATCAAAAAATATTTTTGTTGTTCCACCGATTGCATGGAAAGGACGCGTTTCCCGGAACTGGAATTGGTTTGCCCATCTGCAAAAAAATAATAACGCATCATGGGGGTAGCATTTGGTTGGAATCACAGCTTGGAAGGGGGAGCAGGTTTTATTTTACCATACCTTCAAAATCAGAATGAAATGTTTCGGATTATCCCCGTTTTTCTGTTCGCCAACAGTCTGAAATTAAATTCTTTAGAATATTGTTTTTAAAATTCATAGGGTAATCTTTGGATTTAAACTAGATTTGTTTTTTATTCAACTAGTCCGAAAGCTGCTTTCTGGTATAGTAGGCTGACCAACCATAACTTTAAAAAATGAAAATGCTAAAGCTTTTTTTAATAGAGGATAATGAAGGAGACATTCTGTTAATATCAGAGGCTTTGGAAGACCTGAATTTTCCCCTTCAAATCACCTGCGCTAAAGATGGTCAGGAAGCCGTGGAGTTTCTTAAAACCTGCGTCCATGGAAGCCAAAGCGAAGTGCCTGACCTCGTTCTACTGGATATTAACTTACCCAAAAAAAATGGGCAGGAAGTGCTCCATTTTATTAAAAATTCGGAAGGATTGAAACGGCTTCCAGTAATCATGTTGACTACTTCATCTAGTCATAACGATATTCTGGAATCGTATCTAAACCATTCCAATAGTTACATTACCAAACCGGTAGGCTCGGAAAGTTATCAGGATATTCTGGAGAAAATTGAAAAGTTCTGGTTTTCCCTGGCTCAGCTTCCCTCAAAATCCTGAGTCCATGTCACCTGCTTATGAAAATCTGAAACTTTTGGTTATCGAAGATAATGAAGGAGATTTTTTATTGGTGTCTGAAGCCATTGAAGAAAAATTCCCTACCGTTATCATCGATAGTGCGGCTACTTTTAAAAGTGCATCCGGAAAAAAAATGAGTGACTACCAGCTCATTTTGCTGGATTTGTCCCTTCCTGATAAAAGCGGAGAACAATTAATCAAAGAGATCCTTGGTCTGTCAGGAAAAATTCCGGTGGTGGTTCTGACCGGATATACGGATCGAAATTTTGCGGTGAAGTCTATCGGTTTAGGCATGTCCGACTACCTTATCAAAGACGAACTTCATCCGGATATCTTATCCCGAAGTATTATCTACAGCATTGAGAGAAAGAAGGTTTTCAATCGCCTGGAAGAGTCAGAGCTCCGCTACAAGGAGCTTTTTCACCTTAGTCCGTTACCAATGTGGGTGTATGATAAGGTATCACTTGGATTTTTGGATGTCAATGAGGCGGCGATTCAGTCCTATGGCTATTCCATGGAGGAATTTCTTTCCATGACCATCGAGGATATACGACCTGAAAATGAAAAGGGAAAACTTTACAAGGCCGTTGAAGAAGGTAAACGAGTCGGTGGGCTAAGAAATGCAGGAACTTTTTTGCACACCAAGAAAAACGGAGACGTGATCACCGTAGAAGTGAGTTCAAACCTGATCAACTTTGATGGACAGCCCGCCAAACTGGTTTTGGCTAATGATGTCACCCTGAAAAAAGCCTACATAGAAACCATAGAACAACAAAACAAACGCCTGAAGGACATTGCCTGGGTCCAATCCCATGTGGTTAGGGCACCTCTGGCGCGGCTGATGGGGCTGGTGAATTTATTGGGAATAGAATTAAAAGACCTTCCCACAGATAAGAAAGTGCTTTTGGATCATATTTTGTTTTCAGCAGATGAACTGGATGGAGTGATCAAGGATATCAATGGAAAAGCC
>JAWLFL010000380.1:0-2733 GCA_041685605.1 Cyclobacterium sp.
ATTTGGGAAGTGATGGAAGAGAACTATTGGTACGATTTAAAAATGCAGGATTTTGCCAACCTGGCAAACAGAAGTTTGTCCACATTTAAGCGTGACTTTAAAAAGCACTACCAAACCACTCCTGGAAAATGGCTTACAAATCGTCGCCTTCAAAGAGCAAAAGCTTTTTTGGAGACCACCGATAAAACAATTGGCCAGGTAGTCTATGATTGCGGGTTTGAAAATGCATCACATTTCAGCAGGGTTTTTAAGAAAAAGTTCCATATCTCTCCCTCAGCGTTTCAGAAACAAGGGACCAATTAAGTAAAGATTTTGAACTTTTTAGCTGCTGACTATAAAACAAAATAGGATAAATTGGCTAGTCCGGTTTTCCCCTTTTTTTACCCTATTCAGATAAAAGAATTCGAGGAAGATGTTTTCATTATTATTTTGTAATTTTAAACAGTCTCAAAAATCCTAATCGATGGATCTGTATGATGTACAAATATCTAACCCGGAATTGTTTCAACAATTTTCTTTGAAAGACACCTTGTTTTTGCACTATACCTGTCCCCAGCAGGAAAGGTTGATGCAACTGTATTCCAAATATATACAGTTTGATTTTACTCTGAATGGAAAAAGGATAATTAATCAAGGAACAAACATGTTCTTGCGTACATTCTGAAAACAATCGAACGCTATCAGACACCCATCTGGGAGGTGATGGAAGCAAATTACTTTTATGATTTAACGCTACAGGACTTTGCAAAAATTGCCAATCGCAGTTTATCCACTTTTAAGAGAGACTTTAAGATACACTATCATACTACCCCAGGAAAATGGCTCACCGGGAGGCGGCTAAAAAGAGCCAAAAGTATGTTAGAGACCGGTAATAAAACAATCAGCCAAATCGCTTTCGATAGCGGTTTCAACAACCTATCGCACTTTAGCAGAACTTTTAAGGCTGAATACGGTTTCTCCCCGTCTGAAAATCGGAGCGCCTGGACTGTTAAGTAAAGATTTTGAATTTCTGAGAAAAGCCTGTATATCAATATTTTTTTAAGTTGCATATCAAAAGGAAACCAATCATTGGGAATTTATGCCCAAGATTAACGTGGATGATATCAACTAGGGATTGCTATTTATAGAATGGTAGGTGATGGATACATGCCTACTATTCAGAACGGTTGATCCATAATCCAGGGAGTTTCATTCCAAATGAAAATTTCGAAGATCAGGCTTCCCTTGATCATTCAAAGATAGAATTATCAGATTCACATAAATAAATTACAAACAATATCAACCAGAACACTTATGAAATCCACAATATCCATCAACCGTTTGGAAGAAAAACTAAACGGAGAGATCATTCTTCCAACGGATGACAATTACGACGAGGCTCGTGCCATTTACAATGCCATGATCGACAAATGTCCTGCAATCATTGTGAAATGCAAAAACAAGGATGATGTAATCACATCGGTAAATTATGCCCAGGAAGAAGGTATGGAAGTATCCATTCGCGGTGGGGGACACAGCGGCCCGGGCCTTGCACTGGTAGATGAGGGATTGGTGATCGATCTTTCCCTTATGAAAAGCATCCGGGTTAATGCTGAAAATAAAACAGTCCGAGTGGAGCCCGGCTGTACCTGGGGAGAAGTGGATGCCGCCACGCATGAGTTCGGACTGGCAACGGTGAGCGGGGTCAATTCTACAACCGGTGTGGCAGGACTGACACTTGGCGGTGGTCACGGATACCTCACCCGTAAATATGGCCTCACCATTGATAATCTCATCAGCGCTGAGGTAGTGCTTGCCAATGGAAAAATTGTACACGCAAATGAAAAAGAAAACGCAGCTCTATTTTGGGCCTTGCGCGGTGGTGGCGGCAATTTTGGAGTCGTAACTTCATTTGAATACCGGCTTCATCCTGTTAAAAATGTAATTGCAGGACCCATGTTTTGGCCCATCGATCAGCTTGAAACCACCATGAAGTGGTACCGCGACTGGCTGCCAGAAATGCCGGATGATCTGTATGCTTTTTATCTTATAGCCGAAGTGGCTGCAGCTGACCCTTTTCCAGAGGAGATTCACGGTGAAAAAGTTTGCGGCCTGTTATGGTGCTATACCGGCCCGGAAGAAAAGTTTAAAGGGTTTGTGCAACAGGCTCGTGATGTAGCCAAGCCCTTGTTTGAATTTACCGGAGAAATGCCTTATCCCGCCCTTCAATCCATGTTCGATGGCCTTTATCCCACGGGCCACCAATGGTATTGGAAAGGTGATTTTGTCAAAGAACTAACTGATGAAGCCATTCAGGAACATATGAAATTTGCCGAAGTCCCTACTCCTTTATCTACCATGCACCTCTACCCAATAGATGGTGCTGTAAACAGGGTCGGAAAGGAGGAAACGGCCTGGAGTAAACGGGATGCACAGTGGTCGATGGTGATCGTGGGTGTAGATCCCGATCCGGAAAATGCTGAAAAAATCAAAAAATGGGCACGGGACTATTGGAAAGCAGTGCATCCACACACACTTGGTGGATCCTATGTCAATTTTATGATGGAAGAAGGGCAGGATCGTGTTGAAGCATCTTACGGCGATAATTACGAACGCCTGCGGAAGATAAAAGACAAATACGATCCTGATAACTTTTTCCATGTGAATCAGAATATCAAGCCTGAATAACGGTTTAAGTCGGAAACTTGAAAGTACGGGTATTAACAATTATAAACAAGAATAAATAGGTGATCA
>JAWLFL010000381.1:0-2719 GCA_041685605.1 Cyclobacterium sp.
ACGTGCTCTTTTAATTCTTTATAACCAGAAGTATAACGTTCAATGTAGTCCTGATCTACCAGGGCTTCGCTGATGATCACATTCATCATGCCCAAAGCCAATGCTACATCGGTCCCGGGCAATGGCTGAATATGCCAGTCGGCCTCTTTAGCAGTGGCCGAAACAAAAGGATCTACGACTATGATTTTTGCGCCAGCTTCCCTTGCTTTTAATACGTAAGGCCATTGGTGAACATTTGAGTTTTTAGTGTTGGTGCCCCAAAGGATGATGTATCGGCTGTGAACCATATCTTCCGGCAACAC
Source organism: Cyclobacterium sp. (assembly GCA_041685605.1). Taxonomy (GTDB): domain Bacteria; phylum Bacteroidota; class Bacteroidia; order Cytophagales; family Cyclobacteriaceae; genus Cyclobacterium. The sequence continues at coordinate 303 of JAWLFL010000381.1, forward strand.
ACCCATCACTGTGCCATTCACTTCAAAGTTGGCCGGGATTACAGCACCTCCACAAATCGTATGGGCAATATCCGAAGCTTCCATTCGGGCAAAAAACCGATTACTCATCACCGATTTTTGTATCAGGCTTTGGGTTCCCATGTACCCATGAGACAAGACGGATTCACTACCATGCTCGGAAATTGTTTTCTTGAGCTGATCACCTACTTCGCGAATAGCCTGATCCCAGCTGATAGGCTCAAATTTCCCTTCACCTTTTTTACCTACTCGTTTCATGGGTCTGAGCAATCTATCGGGGTGATAGGTAATGTCCTCGGGGAAAGTTTCCATCTTGCCACAAAGCTTACCTGCTGTAAAGGGGTTTACTTTGTCCCCACCGAAGGAAATAACTTTCCCATCTCGCACCTTAACTTCCCAACTACACGAATCAGGACAATCATGGTAACATACACCATGAAAAATAGAAGCTTCCGCGGGGTTACAACCAGAGGTGGCGAGTAAATATGCGGGTAGCGTAGAAGCCAACTGAATACTGGCATAGCCTTTAGCCGCATTTTTGACAAACTTTCGGCGGTTGATCCTTTTTTCTTTCTTGTTCATGAATAGGAGGTTTTTACTGGTTCACTCAGCATTTTTGTTTTGATTGCCCAAAATTGGGTCGGGCAAGGGAATCGTACCCTCACCCCCCCACAGAACTCTCGTAAACTGCGGGACAGGCTGTGCGTGAAAGCCTCCCTTCACACTGACTGCCCCGATCCCTCTGAGGCTCTTCATGTTCTGGTCACTGTGAATATAGGAAAATTCATGGTTGGACCAATAGTAGGAAATGAATTTTTCATATAAAAAATCGCATCTTATATTGGAAATAAGAGTTGGTCATTTTTTAATTTTTAGGGTTTTATCTGATTCTACTTGCAGCTACCGGGATTCAGCTTGGAAACAGTGGGCTTTCGGAGCGAATCACTGTCAACTCAACGTAAAATTTTTAAGGAGTAAAAAGCTCAATTTCAGCAATTCAGCCCGCATTACGCCAATACAATGTTGCTGGCTTTTAGTCATTTAAAAAAGACTTATCCAATTTATCCAAAAATCGCTCGTCTGACATTCCGGTCCTGTTAAAAAAAACGACACTCCCTGTTTTTAGTTCAGGATAGATTCTTATTTCGCAATAATACCCACCGCCACCACCTGCATGTGCAAAATACTTGTTGCCATTTAGTTCCCCCGTAAACCAAGACAAGCACATTCCTGTATTTCTACCTCTATTGGTCTTGTTTTCTTGAAAAAGCATGTGCTTGTACTCGTCCGATATCAGTATACTTTCTGTTTTTAGAAGCTCTTGAAGATAGGCTACAAATGCCGTTGGCGTTCCGATTAGTCCACCATAGGATGCCCCATTCACATAGAAATTATTGAATGAACGCCATTTTCCTTCCGTGTCTCCCATAAACGTTGACTTATCTATCATAAAACCTAATATGAGATTCGAAAACGATAATTTTTTATGATAACCTTTAGCGTGGCTTTCATTGCTGATAATCTCAAAGGTTAAATCGTTTGGGTTGATCGCTAACTTTCGGATTATATTTTCGGTGATATATTCTTCGTATGTTTTTCCTGATACATTTTCAATCAGTTGTCCCAAAATAACATAGCCCAAATTGGAATACGCAAACTTTTCATTGGGTTCCGATTTTGTTTTCCTGTTTTTTCCAAAAATTGATTTAAAGAAGCTATTTCTGTCAAATGTGCTATGCTCGCTGTCTAAATGTATCCAATTTAGTGGAATAGGGTTTGGTATTCCTGCCGTGTGGTTGAGTAGTTGTTTTACTGTGATTTCTGTCCCATATGAAAATTCAGAAAAGTACTGACTTACAGGTTTGTTTATATCTAATTTTCTCTTCTCATATAACTGTAAAATAGCTAATGCTGTAAATGTTTTTGTTACAGAAAAAGCATTGTAAGTGGCAGAAGAATCCACTTCCTTCTTTTTTTCAATGTCAGCAAAACCCATTTGAAAGGATTTTATAACACTGTCTTGATCAAAATACAAGTACTGAACAGAAGGTGTCTTATTGCTTTCTACTTGTTCTGTTAAAAGTTTTTCTATTTCATCCATTTGTATTTTTGTCTGGGAATGGCAAGAACTTAACACTACCATTATCATTATTACCGAGGTCGTTCTCATAGCTTGCAGGTAACGTTAAGTATAAGCGTAGTGCGGGATTTCGGAGCGATTCGCTGTCCGCATACCGAAAAGTTTATTAGGGGCAAAAATGCTCAATTGAAGCAGTTCAGCCCGCATTACGCTTATACAATGTGTGTGCCCAGCATGGGCATCTGGTATCGAAGATACCAAATTATTCCAAAGGGTGAAAGTCCCTTGTGTGCGGGGGTAACGCCCCGAAACACTAGCA
>JAWLFL010000382.1:0-2709 GCA_041685605.1 Cyclobacterium sp.
ACATAGTTATCGGGTGTGATAACCACTGTCTCCGTTTCTGGATAAGCATTCAGAAAGGATTTGGAGAAGTTTTTTCTCGCTTTTCGGTTCCATTTAAATTCATAAGCTTTCATTCGGGCATTTCGTTCTTCGATGTAATCGATTTCCTGCTGGGCATGGGTTCTCCAGAAATACTGGTTAAAATTTGCTTGGCGGAAAGCCAACAATTTGACCCGCTCGCTGATGATGTAATTTTCCCACAATGCACCAATATCCTGTCGCAAGTTTGCAGGGCTGAACTGGTTGATCACCGCATTGCGAATACCATTGTCATAAAAGTAAATTTTGCGGCTTTTTTTTAATTCGTTTCGAAGGTTTCGGCTGAGTGAACCTAATCTGAATACAATAAATGCCTTTTCGAGAAGATGGATGTATTTTTCAGTGGTTTGGTTGTCTAATCCGGTGAGCTGGCCAAGTTCGTGATAAGATACTTCATTGCCCACCTGAAACGCCAAAGCCTGCACCAGTTTTTCCATTTTCTCCGGTTTTTGTATGCGATCCAAGATCAGAATGTCTTTATAAAGGTAACTGTCGGTCAACTGTTTTAACCTGATTTCCTCCTCGCCAGGAGAGTTAACAATTTCTGGATAGCAACCATAAACCAAGCGGATCGTAAGCAGACGTTTCTCCTCCAGTAATCCATGGTGATGCACCAATTCATCAAATGAAAAAGGAAAAAGATGGAATTCCCACTTTCGTCCTGTCAACGGTTCATTGAGGTGCCTTGCCAATTCAAATGATGAGGAGCCGGTTGCAATCACTTTAATGTGGGGCAACTGATCTACAATTAGCTTGATAGTCAGTCCAATATTGCTAACACGCTGTGCTTCATCAATCACCAGGGTACGTGTTTTGCCCAATAACGAGCGGAGGAGGCTGGACGTAGGTGACTTTAAAAGATCACGTATGTCTGCATCATCTCCGTTCCACCAGGTGATTGGAGCCACCAGGTCGTTGGATATCTCTCTCAATAAAGTGCTCTTCCCAACCTGCCTTGGACCTAGCAATATAATAGCTTTCTTATCACTAAGACGTTGAGATATCCTAATGGCAATTTCTCTATTTATCATAAATTTTGCGTATTGAATCGCAAAGTTAATATAAATAAATAGAATATATTCGCAAAATTTATATAAAATAGCTTTTTTCACCTATCATAAGCATTTTAGATTGATGGGGTCATTGCTAAATTCTGACTTTTTCTCCGATACCACTGCCAATTCCAAAACCTAAAAAGTGTTTAGACCAGAATAATTACCTGCTCCAAATTAATGAAGCGCTTGCCTTACGCTGTTTTCCGTTTTTTATTTGGTTAAATTACAACGTTTGAGTCGAAGTGATAAGGTGATGCGCCAGGTAGACAGGTTTTTACTTCTTCAAAACATCTATTAACCGCTCCACCGTCTTTTTTCCTAAACCCGGTACCTTCCGTAGCTCCGTATCGGCTGCGGTAAACACCCTCTGGAGGTTGCCGAATTCCAACAATAAGCTTTTTGCCTTATATGGTCCGATACCGGGAAGGTTTTCCAGTAGTTTGATTTTTTGCGATTGGAGCGGAGGATGCTTCTTTTTCAGCGAAGTAGGCCGGCGATAAAATTTCACGTCTTCCGACCGGTCTTTGGTAAGTTGTTTAAAGCATTGCAACATGACCCTCACTGTTTCTCCGGGATTTTTTGTCCTCACTATTGGGATTCTGAATCCCAGGGAAATGGATAGCAAAAGCCCCTGAATGGCCTGTCGGGAAAAATCTGTTTCTCTAAAATGCCGGCTTTTTCCTTCCAGAATCAGGCAGGCAGGTACGGAACTGTTGCTTAGTTTTTTCGCCTGTTGGAACAATCGGCCATCCTTTATGGATTGGCAAAAGTCAGGAATCGTCTTCCGCTCTACCAGTAAGTCCCCATCCAAAAGATAGTCTCCTGCCAACAGTCGTTGGCGGTGTATGATCAGATTACCCAATTTCCGAAATTCCTCACCCATCAGGGCTGGTTCCCGGTCATCGATGGTAACCTGCAACGGAAAGTAGAAAGAAGACTTTAGCAACCTGGACATATAAAAAGCAGTGATTCCCTTCCTGAATGTACAAATTTTAGGGAATGACTGCAATCCTTGATTTAACTCAATGCATTAATCTCCGCATCGAATGGGAAAATTTTCGAAATCAACTAATTGGTAACCTGCTTTGGAATAGGGACTATTCGATTCGCATCACAGTGGGGAGCATTCGATTTCCAGGCAAGATAAATGAAACCTTATCTGAACACGATAAGGAATGGGAGGACTTTGGTAATAGCTTTAAAATCCTTGTTACCCATAAGTTCGATGCCCATTGCATAAATTAATCTTTTCCGACTAATGAATGGATGCAGGGAAATGGATTATTTATTAATTAAATCCGCATCTCCGATAAGTTCTTTATACAGCCTGGTTCCTTTTTCTGTCATATAAGGCATCAGCAGCTGCCAGATATGCGCGGACATGCTACTGTCCTTTTTTTTAGATTCAGCATCAGAAAGCAATTCCTCCTGAGAGAGCCAAAAAGTAATGATGATCCGGATGGACAAAAGGAGCTGCCCGATGTTTTCCTCCGTACTTTTTATAAAAAAACCATCGGCTATGGCCTGTTTAAGCATTTCAGCCATTTGTTTTTTTCGGATCCGGAAGGTGTTTTTT
>JAWLFL010000127.1:0-11082 GCA_041685605.1 Cyclobacterium sp.
TCCATTGCCATGGGTAATCTGATCGCAGGAAGAATTGCTGGAAGCGCAAGTGGAGGTACCTCAGAAGCCCTCGCAGAAATGCCGGGTCAATACATGCTGATTGTGTATACGGTCATGGGTGCCGGTATCTTGTTAATGTTGATTTCCAAACCGATTCGAAGTCTGATGGGGAAGGTACACTGAGGTGTGCCAGGAAAGAAAAAAGGCCGGTTTTGCTAAACCGGCCTTTTATTAGTCTTCTTTATCTTGTTTTTTGAAAACAGTACTTCTGAAATCAATGGCCGAAATGCCAGCTCCCAGGCCTACCAAAATGGCTACAATCAACCAAAAAATTTGTGCTCCGGGAGCAATTGGTGAACTGAATATTTCTAATAACATACGAATATTGGTTATGACAATGTTTAAAGCCGCAATTTAGCATCCAAAATAAGGATAACAAAGCGAATAAATAAAAAGGATTATATCAATTCCCTGAAGCGAGTCTGATTAAACTAAAATTGCCCCTGATAGCAAGATTAATCGATCTCATCGTCGTCCTCCTCATTGAACTCATAATCTCCTGAGAAATCATCACCGGTGTCATCGTAGCCATCGTCTTCAAAATCCATAAAGCCATCGTCATCGAGATCAGTGTCTTCATCTTCATCGTAAATGGAGTCGTTGAATTCATCACCGAAATCATCGTCATCGAAATCGTCTTCAAAATCTTCATTCATAAGCGTCAATTGTTAAGGGAATGCTGCTTTTTGCGTTAAGTAATGAAAATTTTATTAGTAACTCAATAGCTCATTGGAAATTAATTTTTCTGGGGCAGATTTCAGGGTATGTGGTTGATTGGCAGCCCATTGATTCTCCAAAAGAGCGACCCATGTTTTCAGGTACAACAATAAGTCTTCCTTTCGGTTTTTAGCCAAATTCTTACGTTGTTCGAAAGGAATATGTTCCAGAATCTCCGGATCAGATAATCGCTCCAGATGGATCAAATCGTCCCTATTTAATCCGATCTCAAGTAATTCGGAGATCATCAAATCCATAGGCAGGCCACTTCCGGGACAATAATCATTTAATTGTTCGCTCCAATCACCGCTACGCTGCATTGCAAATCGGTGAATGTCTCCTTTCGTAATTCTGGTGATCTCCTGTGCCAGGTTCCCACAGTTGCAAGCCCCCATATGCCCCCATTGATAAGGAGCACCCTCTTTCAATTTTGTAATGGTTTTCCTCAAGGCCAGAATTAAATTTGGATTTGCTTTTGCCATGTGTTTATTGTTTTACTTTAATAACCGATTTTGGCAAAAGTAGTTTCTAAAAAGTGAGATTATATGCCTTGGTTTACGAAAAATTCTCCTTGTATTTTCCGAATATGAGATTGATATATTGTTTTATCAAGGGTTTGGAAAGGTATTTTTTTACCTGATCGTATTGATTGGCTTTAAGAATGTCCCGTTCGTCAACAGAACTGCTTAAGATGTATATTTCCGGATCTGATTTGGCAGGGTTAAATGTTTCCAAAAAATCCCATCCCGTCATTTCGGGCATATTGAGGTCAAGAAATAAATAATGTGGGCTTATACGATAGATGTCCTTCAGCGCGTCCATGGCATTATCGAATGAGAAAACCTTGCATGGTTGCATGATGTTTCTTTGTATCAGTTTTTCCGTTACAAAAATACTAATGGGATCGTCGTCTATAAGAACTATTCTAATCATTGAAATACATAAAATGTGTTTTGAAAAACAAAATACAAGCTACAAAAGTAGATAAATAATTTCACTTTGAACTTTTATTTGCTCTTTTTTTCTTAATCCAATGAAATTTCTGAATTAAAAGATATAAATAGCTAATTTTGTGCCAGTTCCCATACTGCGGGCAGTTGTCTTCGGGTTTGACTTTTGAAGACGGCTGTAAATTTTACCAGGCAGCAAACCGAAACGCAATGAGCAAACCGGATTTTGATGATATTTTTATGGAGTTAGCCGTTAGCCTTGCCCAACGCTCTCATTGTATCAAGAAGCACGTTGGTGCCGTATTAACGAAGGATACGCGGATCATTTCCATCGGGTATAATGGCCCGCCATCGGGCACGCATAATTGCGACGAAGAGTTTCCTGAAGAAGGCTGTAGCCGCGATAGCAAAGGCAGTTGCTCCCTGGCATTGCATGCAGAGCAAAATGCGATTCTCTATGCGGTGAAAAATAAGGCAACTGTGGAGGGATCTACCCTATATGTAACCTTAGCGCCCTGTTTGCCTTGTGCCCGAATCATTTATTCCATGGGAATCCGCAAAGTAATTTATTTGTATTCCTACGCGGCCTATAAGGGATTGGGAATAGACGAAGGCATCGCTTTTCTCGAAAAATTTGGTGTATCGGCAGAAAAATACCCCAAATCGATCCGAATTACGGATTCTTTAATTTAAAAGTGCAGGAGCATAAGCTTACCTGGATCGACAAACATTTCCTTCCGGTATATCAATAAGTCCGGGCCAGAGTCCGATTTTGATACCCAGTATACCTTTATCACGCCTGAGAAGAAAAGTATCACGCCTGAGAAGAAAAGGGTTTTTATCCATGCTTTCCTGTTACCTGAAAAGCTGGCCCACCCCGTCATCCAGGCCGGCGCAACCTGCAATACACTAAACTGGGGGGCTGATCGTAGAAAAAAGGATCGGTTTAGGGATTGATCCATTGCTGGGGAGAAATCAGGTTAACTTCCCTTTCCAAGGTGATGCCGTACTTATCGTAAATATCAGCTTGTATTTTTTTGCTCAGGTCAATTAAGTCCGAGCCCTCTCCATTGCCATGGTTTACCAAGACCAGGGGTTGGTGCTCATGCACCCCTATGTTGCCAAAGCGTTTTCCTTTCCAACCGGCTTGCTCGATCAGCCAGGCCGCTGGTATTTTGACGGATTTATCCAAGGGGTACCCGGGGATCCCGGGAAATTTATTCCGGAGACGCTCGAAGGTTTCCACCGGGACCGTGGGATTTTTGAAAAAACTACCCGCATTTCCAATTTTGGCAGGATCCGGCAATTTCCGTTGCCGGATGCTTATCACCGCTTTGCTGATATTTTCGGGAGTAGGGGGGAGGTTCCCGAGTTCCTGCAAGGTACCTTGGATATCCCCGTAGTCGATGGTTGGCCGGGGCTTCTTGGATAATCGGAGAGCAACATGGGTAATGATATACTTGCCCTTCCATCTGTTTTTAAAGATGCTTTCCCGGTAGCCAAATGCGCAATCCGCTTTATAGAACCTTTTGGTCTGGCGACTGGCAATTTCGATGGCATCCAAATGGTCAAAAACCGATTCGATTTCTACCCCATAGGCACCGATGTTTTGCATGGGGGCTGCCCCGACGGTACCGGGTATTAAGGACAGGTTCTCCAGGCCGCTTAAACCCGATGCCAAAGAAAAGGTGACCAAATCGTGCCAAACCACACCTGCGCCCGCTTTTAGCAATAGAGAATCTGCATCTTCTTCTATTTTTTCGATTCCCTGAATGTTGATTTTGATAACCAGGGCATCAATGTCTTGCACCAGGAGAATGTTACTTCCACCGCCGAGAACAAATAATTTTTTTCCCAAAGACCGGGCATGCGAAATGGCCTGGATGACCTCATCGGAGCACTTGGCATCCAAAAATAATCGGGCTTTTTTATCGATGCCAAACGTATTGTACCGACGTAAAGAAATATTTTCTTGTATCTTCATCTTTTTAATTATGACACGAAATAAGGATTATTTGATCAAATAGAAAAAAAGACGGCTCGTTTTCTCCGTGTTCTTTTACCGCGAGCTGTTTTGGGAAAAAAGCAAAAGGAGTATTTTATGAAGGAAATGGTGATCAATGGCATACGGATAAGACCAGGCCAATCATTAAACATAGAAATTGCCATTGCCAGGCTGCCCACCCATACCTTGATCGACCTTCCGGTGTTTATCAGGAGTTCAAGTAACCCCGGTCCGGTGGTGCTGATCAGCGGGGGCGTACATGGAGATGAAATCAATGGGATCGTGACCGTAAAAAGAATGCTGGAAGAAAACATTTTCGAGCCGGAGAAGGGCACGCTGATCTTTATTCCATTGGTAAATGTGTATGGTTTTTTGAGCAATTCTCGGACATTCCCGGATGGCAGGGATTTGAATAGAAGTTTCCCCGGAAGTAGAAAGGGGTCCCTCGCGTCCCAGATCGCCAATATTCTTACCAATGAAATTATCCCGCAAATAGATTATGGCATCGATTTTCATACGGGCGGGCGGATGCTTTCCAATTATCCCCAGGTACGCGTGGATTTTAAAGATAAAAAGGGGTTGAAGTTAGCGGAAGTCTTTGGAGCTAATTTTACGGTTAACTCCCCTCATATTGACCGGTCCTTTAGAAAAGAAGCTTATAAGCACAAGAAACACCTGCTGGTGTTTGAAGGGGGGGAATCCATGCGACTGGATGAGCAGGTGATCCAGGAAGGCATTATGGGTACGGGAAGGATATTGAAACACCTTGGAATGATTGACGGAGCGTTTCCTTTGGTAAAGACCCTCAAAATTCAGGATAGCAGTTGGGTAAGAGCTAAAATTTCAGGCATTTTTAATGCTTCCGTGTCTGCTGGGGATGAAGTCAAAAAGGGCCAGGTACTGGCTAAAATTTCCGACCCTTATGGGCAGGTAAAAGTTCCCGTTAAGAGTACCTTTTCCGGACATGTGATCGGGATCAATAATCAACCCGTAGTCAATGCGGGCGATGCGTTAGTACATGTAGGCAAATCACAAACAGCAGCGGAAGCCTCCGAAAAATGAAGCCACAGTTATAGAAGCCAATATCGCATTCTATCCATTCCGGTAAAAGGGGTATCCAATGGCGGGAAATTGAAACACCGAATGGGATGTATCAGGGCTCCTTTTCCATGACCACCCCTTCTGCCAATCTAATAGTAGTTTTGGACTCACAGGCGTCTCCGACGGAATAGGTTAATTCGTGGGTGACTGGATTCTCACCGGTCCGGTTGATGGTCCAAGTTTCGATACCGGAGGCTGGCCGGAGTAGCGTTTTAGACAGGCAGGCTTCGGATATCTTTTTTTCAGGGTTCACCTGAACCGTAAAGCTGTTGCCACTCCAGTTCCGCCCCTCCATGGATCCTATGCTGGTAATTTCGATGACTTTTCCAGATTGAATCCTGCCTTGATGCGTGTACCTGGGGCTCAGGCGTGTAGAAGAACCTTCTGAACGGACTAGTAGCAGGGAGTCGGTTAATTCATTCATGGTCAAGCCTTCGACCTGTTTCGCTGAGAGCTGAAAAATCCGCTGCCCGTTTACCTGAGTGCCTTCGATTTCGTATCCATTAAAGGCCAAATGGAGGGAATCACCAATTCCGAGGTTGGCTTGCCCGTACTGGATGGTAATTTCTCCCGTTCGAATGGAAGCGTCCGTATCGCACTGTGGTTGATCGTAATGTAGACTCACGGAAAAATTGGCCGAATCCAGGGTAATACCGGGACAACCCGGCAACGATCCCGTTTGGGAAGTATCGAGGAAAGATTCCCAATCCTGAAAAACCAGGTAAAGGTGCTCGTCCAGGTTTTTGGAAGCCCAGTAGGCCTCTTCCCCTTCAAATGATTGATTGATCTGCAGGTCTTTACTTACATCGGGCACGCAGGATATCAGAACCCATAGCAGTAAAAAAGGTACCTTATTTTTCATTCAAACTGAATTTAATGGGTTTAGCGTTTCATTCACGAAATTACTCAAAGTTAAATTAATATCCACGGCAACGTTTAAAGCGTGTAAAAATATGTATTTTAAGGCTTGTAAGGACTAAAAAATAAGAAAAATGAACTACAAGGAAGGGATGTTGGTAAAAGGAGCCTTGGACAATCAAGTGATTATCGTAACGGGGGGTGGTACGGGACTGGGGGCATCCATGTCCCGTTATTTTTTATCACTTGGAGCAAAACTGGTCATCAGCAGTCGGAAATTGACCGTGTTGGAGGCGACTGCCAAGAAATTGGTGAAGCAGACTGGAGGACAGGTTTTACCGCTGGCCTGTGATATACGGGATCATACGGCGGTGTCCGATATGTACGCTAAGGCTAAGGCCCATTTTGGAAAAGTGGATGCAGTGGTAAATAACGCTGCGGCTAATTTTATCAGCCCCACCCAGCGGCTCTCTCCCAATGCCTTTCATACCATTTTGGATATTGTGCTCAAAGGGAGCTCCAATATGACCTTGGTAGTAGGCCAGGACTGGATCAAAGATCAAAAACCGGGTGTGTTTTTAAACATAGTAACTACCTATGCCTCTACGGGTTCTGCTTACGTAGTTCCTAGTGCTGCAGCTAAAGCGGGGGTATTGGCGATGACACGCTCCCTGGCAGTGGAATGGGCTCCCTACGGTATACGGAGTAATGCCATCGCTCCGGGGCCTTTTCCTACGGAGGGAGCCTGGGAACGTTTGTTGCCAGGCCATCTGGCCGAAAAGTTTGATCCTGCCAAAAGGGTTCCCCTGGGAAGAGTAGGCGATCACCAGGAACTAGCCAACCTGGCGGCCTACCTGATTTCTCCCTTTTCCGCGTTTGTGAATGGCGAAGTAATCACCATCGATGGTGGCGAGTGGCTACAAGGGGCCGGGCAGTTTAATGGCTTTCGGGATGTAAAGGAAGAAGAATGGGATGCCCTGACTAGCAAAAGGAAAAAGAAGGATTAATATCCTCCGGACGTTAATTTAGCGTTTATCTTCTTTAAAAACCGGCGGCTTTTTAAATGGCAAGGTCAGCGTAAAATCCCAATTTGGCAAAACTTTCTGAATGTTATTTTCTTCCAGGGAGGTGGTTTCGATAAAGTACCAGTTCTCTCGGTTTTCGGTGCCTACGGCGATCAGATTGCTTTCCGTAATCAGGGTTCCTCCCGGCACTTTTGTAACTTGCTTTACGGGCACGATCGCATGAACTTCATCCTTTACCTTAACCGTCCGTATTTCTTCCCCAAATTGCAGGGAGGCCAACCGCTGCCCCTGCCTCTTCTTGGTTTCCTGAATCTGCTTTAATAATTCTTTCATGGCTTCCCTGCCTCCTGCTTTTTCGATCAAGGATGGGTAGGTAAAATCCAACAGGATTTCATGGTCGCCATGTAACTGCGCGTAGGCATAAATCTGGCCAGCTGTTTTTATTTCTTCCACTACCTGCCCATGGGCAGTTTGAACTTGTACTCCCGTCCAAAAAATAAGACCAAACAGTAAATTTTTTATCATCTCTAAACGGTTATTTTACTTCTAAAATAGGGCTAAGAAAATGAAAGTCAAGCCAAAAAATCAGAAAATTTCATTGCTCCACACCAGATGCATTAAACCAGTGAAGTTCGCCATTTTCCATCCCATAACTGATCTGAATGGGATTGCAACAAACTTCACAATCCTCAACGTATTCCTGATCCGAAACGCTGGGGTCAAGCAACATGGATATTTCTGAAAAGCAGAAGGGACACTGAAAAAAATGTTCGATTTCCATCATTTTTCGTAGGATAATTTTTTTAGTGTACTAAAATCCGGAAACAAAGTTGCGCTATTCTCCCGTTTTTTCTTTCGGCCGGTTTTTTACTGGAAATTCCAAAACCTTTTTTCGGATGAGGTTCCTCATTCAGGGAATCCTATTTCTAGCGGTAAAAAAAGGGAACTGGAACGGGGGATGGTTCTCTTACAAACCGTTCCCGCTTAAAGAAATGGTCGTTAATTTGCTATCTAAAACCTTTCCTTTTTCACATTTCAGGATTCGGTAAGGATACTTTTTTAGCAGGTCGTAATTGTGGGTGGCCATAAGGATGGCGGTACCTTTCTTATTGATTTCCTGAAAAAGCTTAAAAATTCCATCCGATACTTCCGGATCCAGGTTTCCGGTGGGTTCGTCTGCCAGCAGAATGGAGGGTTCGTTTAGCAATGCCCGGGCAATCACAACCCGCTGTTGTTCCCCACCGGATAGTTGGTGGGGCATTTTCGTGGCAGCTCCTCCTAACCCCACGCCCATCAGGACTTCAATCATCCTGTTTTTCATTTTGAGTTTGTCTTTCCAACCGGTTGCACGAAGGACAAAATACAGGTTTTCGGCCACAGAACGGTCGGGAAACAATTGAAAGTCCTGAAATACAATGCCCAATTTCCGGCGTAAAAAGGGAACGTCTTTCTTTTTGATTTTTTCGATGGAAAAACCAGCCACTTTGGCCTCCCCCATAATTAAGGGAAGGTCGGCATATAGGGTTTTCAGCAGGGAGCTCTTTCCGCTTCCCGTCCTGCCAATCAGAAAAATAAATTCGTCTTTTTCTATGGAGAAATTTACATCCGTTAGAATGGTATTGATTCCCTGAAAAATACAGGCACCCTGTACCTTGACTACCGGCTCATTCGAAAACACCATATCAGAGGCTGAGTTTTTTGAGTTTGCCAAAAGGAAGTTCCTTGATCAATTGCTCTAGTTCAGCTTCTTTTCCCTCCAAACCGAATTTTTCAATGTTCTTTAATGGCCGGTCGGCTCTAAAATAGGCCACCAATACAAAATTCTCATCCCGTATCTGTATGTAGTCCGGGATTTTTGCTTTCCCTTTTACTTTGATAATGTACATAGGCGGACCGGTTAATTTTTGGAGATGGGTGACCTTTCAGGTGAAAGATCACCTGCTATTCAATTATGAATTGGCTTTGGCATGGTCTGACAGAAACTGAGCAAGTCCCTTGTCCGTAAGCGGATGATTCAGTAATCCGGTGATGACTTTAAGCGGGCAGGTCACCACATCCGCACCTAGTTCTGCACATTTTACCAAATGCATGGTATGCCGAATAGAAGCGGCCAATACCTCGGTTTCGTAGCCATAATTCTGGTAAATATGGACGATTTGTGAAATGAGATCCAATCCATCAAAAGAAATATCGTCGAGCCTTCCAATAAACGGCGAAAGGTAACTGGCACCTGCTTTGGCAGCAAGGATGGCCTGTCCGGCCGAAAAAACCAGGGTACAATTGGTACGGATACCTTCGCTGGAAAAATACTTGATGGCTTTGATTCCTTCTTTAATCATTGGAACTTTCACCACGATTTTGTCATCAATTTTAGCTAATTCTTTGCCCTCGCTGACGATTCCGTCAAAATCAGTAGCAATTACTTCCGCACTTACGTTGCCATCTACAATATCACAAATGGCTTTGTAATGATTTCTGACTTTTTCTGTTCCACTAATCCCTTCCTTTGCCATCAGAGAGGGGTTAGTCGTCACGCCATCCAATACGCCCAAGTCGTAGGCTTCCTTGATCTCAGTTAAATTTGCGGTGTCAATAAAGAATTTCATGTGCGAAAATTAGGTTTGGTTTTCTTACAAAATCGATAATAATTCAAAAGTAACAAAAAGAAGGGGAGCGTTTCATAAAAAGATAAAAAATAAGCGGCATCGCACCGCTACAACCGCCTACCCTTGCTTCCTTCCGGACCTGGGGGATTCAGCAGGAGCTGGTCGTGCCGCTCAGTACAAAGGTAGATAAATTTCTTTCATCAACAAAAGTTTTTCCTCCCCCACAGCTAATTCCTTTAGGGTCAAACCCATATTTTTTGGCAATATTATTGCAAGCTTTTTTGCAAAGGATAACGAACACGCGTTTTCCCAAAACCTTTTAAAATATGTTGACAAAATCGATTGGTATCATAAGTTTGATTTTTTTGATGGGTTCATGTGCTTTATTTCAACCAAGAATTCCCTATCAGTTGGGTATGTCTGAAAGTAAGTTCCTTCGGCAAAACAAAGAAGCTGTCATTAACCAGCTAAATGAAGACCGAAAAGTATATCGCGTCAACAACAATGAGCGGTTTTACATACTTGCTACGTTTGAAAATGGGGAATTGGTGAATTTAGAAGAAAAAGAATTAACCCCTCAATCGCCTCGGCAGCGAATGATGGATGAAAATGATTCCTACGAACAAAATCCCCAAAATCCCAACCAGCGCATGCCTTAAATAGACGATTGCTTTCCGCTAATCCGAAGGCCAGTTTTCCTTATTCATTATTTTTTGTCCCTGACAAATGAATTTTTAGAAAAGATAATCTAAAAAATTTAGTAAGTTTGACTTATTGATAAAAATTGTACGTTACTGGTTGGGTAGGCTTATCGTTAAATCGTGAAAGTTACCCGAAAAACCCGGTGATAACCTAAGGTTTTTCAAAATATTGCCCTTGGAAGGTTGTCGTTCGAATAAGTATTTGTTGCGGATCTCCTTCCGACATCCCTCCCTTATGGTTTACTCAGGTAGGCTTATTACCGGTAGCTGCAGAATCTAAGATTTAATTAGCGATCAGATCAAACGTAAAAAAATGGAAAACAACCGAAGGAAGTTTTTAAAGAGATTAGGGATGGCAGGTGCCGCCTCTGCTATTGCACCGACGGCTTTTGGGGCAGCCCACCCGGAAAAGGTGGTGCCAATGAATCGCCTGGCCCAAAAACCTGCAGACAGGGAGTTGAAAATCGCACTGATAGGTGCGGGAATTATGGGAACTCAGGACATGAACACGGCACTCCAGCATGAAAATGTGGAAGTGGTAGCAGTTTGTGACTTGTATGATGGTCGATTAGAGTCGGCCAAGGAAAAGTGGGGGCAGCATCTGTTTCTCACAAAGGACCACAAAGAAATCTTAAAAAGAGACGATATCGATGCCGTATTGATTGGTACTCCCGATCATTGGCATAAGCAAATAAGTGTGGATGCGCTCAATGCGGGAAAACACGTTTACTGCGAGAAACCCATGGTTCACTCCGTAGAGGAAGGAAAAGCGGTCATCGATGCCTGGAAAAATTCCGGTAAGGTCTTCGTGGTAGGTAGCCAGGGGATTTCCAGCCTGGGAAATGAAAAAGCAAAAGAGTTACTGGCATCGGGCGCGATCGGAGATATCAATTACGCAGAGGGTTTTTGGGCTCGTCATTCTCCTGAAGGAGCCTGGCAGTACCATGTGCCTGCGGATGCTTCTACGCAAACGGTAGATTGGGAACGTTACATTTCCAATACCACAGACAGGGAATTTGATCCGCTTCGGTTTTTCCGATGGAGGAATTACCTGGATTA
>JAWLFL010000383.1:0-2675 GCA_041685605.1 Cyclobacterium sp.
CGAAGTTGGCTTTGAAAGGCATTTCTGAGCGATGAATAGGCACCGTCGGAGCCGATTAGTACTTCCGTCTGTATGCTTTTGGGAGCTCCATCCGCCAAACTAAAGGTCACTTCCCTGTTACCTACATGTACCCGCTCTACTTTGTGTTCAAAATGGAGTTTGGCACCAAGGGCTTCGGCTTCGTCCAGTAAAATTTTGTTAAACGAATTTCTACTGATCGAATAAATAGCCTGATTTTCTTTGCCATAGGGCTGAAAGAACGTATTGCCGTGCTCGTCATGAATTCTCCTCCCATGCATGGGCTGTATGTGGGGAAGTACTTTCTCTTTTATGCCGGCTTTTTCCAGGGCTTTCCAACCCCGGTAACTTAGAGCCATATTAATCGAACGCCCCTCTCCGGAAGCATTAACCTGGCGCCAATCTTTTCTTTTCTCGTATATGGACACATCTAGCCCCCGTTTCTTAAGGTAGATTGCCAAAAGGGAACCAATTAATCCCGCCCCCAATAGGTCTATTTTTTCATTCATATTTTTAATAGGTTTTCGGATTTGTTCTTCGTTCAGGCCAACGACGCTTTCAAAATGTTACTGAAGGCAAACACTTCCTGAAAGGTATTATAGAGAGGTGCCGGAGCCAGGCGAACTACATTTGGATTTCTCCAATCCGCCACTACGCCATTCTCTGTCCATTTTTGCACCATTTCTTTCCCTCTTTTGGGAATTAGAACTGACAATTGGCAACCTCTATCCACTGGTTTTGAAGGAGTTATTATATGTAACTCCTCCCGGCTACCTATTGTTCCACGGATTACAAACTCCATATAGCCTGTCAATAGTTCGGACTTGGCCCATATATTTTTCAAACCCGCCGCAGAAAAAATATCCAGTGAAGCCTGTAACGCCCCAAGGCCTAAAATCGGGTCATTGCTCAAAAGCCAGCCGTCCGCCCCTTGCATGGGCAGAAATCCCTTTTTCATCTCAAAGCGCCTCTCTTCCAGATAACCCCACCATCCTGCAAACCGGGGAATTTCAGGGTCGTCACCATGCTTCTGATGAACAAAAATCCCGGACACATTGCCAGGACCGGCATTCAGGTATTTGTAGCTACACCAGGTGGCAAAATCCACCCCCCAGTCATGTAGGGATAAGCGCACGTTTCCTATGGCATGCGCCAGATCCAGCCCTACCGTTATACCATATCGTCTCGCTTCCCGGCTTATGGCCTCCATGTCAAAACACTGACCGGTATAATACTGCACCCCAGACATCATAACCAGGGCTAATTCATCTTTATGCTGCCGTATCTTCTCAAGTATATCCTCCGTTCTTAGCAAATATTCACCGGGCCGGGGGGAAATTTCCAATAGCGCTTCCTCCGGATCATAGCCATGGTACTTCAACTGAGACTCCAAAACATACTGATCGGAAGGAAAGGCACCGGATTCCGTAAGAATTTTATACTTCTTTCCCTCGGGTCTATAGAAGGAAACAAGCAATAAATGCAGGTTAACCGTCAAACTATTCATGGCTACCACTTCCTCCCTGGTAGCTCCCAACAAGGCGGCAAGATGGCTTTTGGAAGGCTTGCGAGCATCCACCCAGGGTACTTCTCCTTCAAAATGCCCTTCCACTCCTTTTGCTGCCCATTTTTCCAGATCTTTTGCAATATACGCGGAAACCGTCCGGGGCTGCAGGCCCAGGGAATTGCCACAAAAATACAAGGCCGGTTTGCCTTTTTTCTCTGGTAGAAAAAACTGCTTTCGGAAGCCTTTCAATGGATCCTTTTCGTCCATTTCTTTGGCAAAATCCAAGGTCAATTCATAGGTTGGTTGTCCCATTGGTTAAGCGGTAGGAATTCCTGTGGAAGGGTGAAGAAAAGAAATTTACCAGGTTACTTCTGCATGACGGTCCCACATTTATCACAGGTAGTATGGGACGGATTGGCCCAAAACCGCTCCATGATTGGGGGTAATTGATTGACGATATCGGTGATGGGTTCAAATTCCTCGTAAAGTTTATGTCCACAGTTTTCACAAAACCAAAGGAATCCGTCCTTTTCCCCCGGCTTTCGGTACCTCTCGATCACCAGGCCTACCGTATTGGCCGGCCGGCGAGGGCTGTGTGGAATTCGGGGTGGTAATAAAAACACCTCCCCTTCCCGGATGGGAATGTCCTTCATTTGGCCATCGTCCACTATCTTCAGGGTGATATCCCCTTCCACCTGGTAAAAAAACTCTTCCCCTTCGTTGTAATGGTAGTCTTTTCGGGCATTGGGTCCGCCTACGACCATGACAATAAAATCATCGTTATCCAGATATAGCTGCTGATTGCCCACGGGCGGCTTTAGCAGGTGACGGTTTTCTTCTATCCACTTGGCAAAATTAATCGGTTGGGAAACGGGCATGGTATATTGATTTAGGATGATAACTAGCCCCAGCAACTGCCTATTTATAGATGGCACCCTACCCGTCATCCAGCAGACTCCGGGTTAATGGCGCATAAATCCTAACTTCTAGACAGGCATACTGAGGTAATAGTTCCAAAAGTATAAAAAAAATCCAATTTACCACTTCCCGGAAGCATGCAAATCTAATGAGAGGTAAGCGGTAAAGGACAACCCATAAAATAAAAGTGCCTTGATAGGAATAAGCTTAATTTAACTAAATTTGAACGGCC
>JAWLFL010000384.1:0-2675 GCA_041685605.1 Cyclobacterium sp.
GTTGTTGCTTGAAGAAGTGAAAAAATGTCTGGATAAAAACGGAGAAGGAATAAGCGAACTTCTTGAGCTAGGCGTGCAGATTACCGATGCCAATGCGGCAATTTTTGATCCCAAACATCAATTTAAGGGGTGTATTTCCGGTATTCACGAGATTCTTAGGAGACAAGGATTGCTATCCGGAATCTGGTGCCTCAGTGAGAAAGAAAAATTATCTCCAGGGCAAGTAGAAGGGATCGACCGGATCTACGCAGATTACCCCTGGCTGAATGACGATGTATTCGTCAGGAAAAATCTTAAGAGGTTCCTTGCCTGAATTTCAAGGAGAGAGGTAATATTCAAAAAATGAATAAATGATTTCATTGGATTCGGGAGTAGGAGAATGGTCCGGACGGTTACTCATGCCCACCCGATTTTTTGCTCCATACAAATCATTTGCTCTCAAGCTGTAATTCAGCGGAACCCAACGGTCCTGCGAATCTTCCGAACCACCTGAAACCAAAAAAGGCCGTGGAGCCATCAGTGCGTGCAATTCGTGTAGGTTCATTCCTTTTTCTACCAACTCCGGATACAGCCCTTTAGCCGGATTTTCCTCGGTGGGAATTCCCCGGTTTCTCCAGGGTTTGGGATGGTATCCCAGGTACCAGGGTTCCCAGTAGTTGATGTCCGGTCTGGTTTCGTCGAAAACGATACCGGGATCCGACCAGGCAGCTGCCGCGTATTTTTCGAAGAGGCAGGAAGCAAACATGGCCCATTTACCACCATAAGAATGGCCGGTGATTCCAATTTTCTCCTTATCCACTTCGGGAAGGGAAGCAAGTAGGTGCCAGGCGTTGCCCGCAGCATAGGCCAGCATGGAGAGCGGCTGTACACTGGCACTGTCAATATGCGGGTAATAAATCGAATAGGTTTGATTCTCCGTGGTGGTGGTAGTTCCAAGGGATAGGGTGACAAATCCGCGTTTAGCCAGTTGCAATGCAAAATCCCGGTTGGGTTTTCCCTCGCCAATAGCCGTTTCCGGCTCGTAATAAACGGTAACTACCGCGGGCCGGTTTTCAGCACCATGGGGAAGCAGTAAATAGCCCTCGGTCCATTGCCCGGGAACCCACTCAAATCGAATCTTTTTTTGGACAAAATCTTCTTTTTCCCGGGTATCTAAAATTTCGAACGTTGGCTGGGTATTCATTTCCGGCCATTTCCCCATTAGTCCGTGCCATCTTTGAAGGATTTCTTTTCTTCTTTCCTTCCAATCGGCCAGGTCATTTACCACCTGTCCATCATCGAAAACGAATGGATCGCTGAAATTTCCTTCCACTTCTTCGTATTCATAAGGGATGGAAAAGTAGGGGGCCAATTCATCCCACTGGATCATTTTTTTAAGATAGGCGGGAAACGTCTGGCCCTGACTGGTACCACTTCCCTCTACTCCCTGCCCGAAGGTGATGCTATCACCAAAAAAGACCATGCTTTTCTTTTCCCTTATCTTTCCCTTAGCGACCAAAAAGTTAAAAATTTCTTCGGCAATGATTCGATTACCTTCACTGGTAGGATGGACCCCATCTGCTTTTCCGGAATTAGCTACGTTCCGAATCAGCGAGCTTTTGCCAGGATGGGGAGAGTTCCTGGAAATAAATTCCTGATACAGATCAATCATCGGCAGTCCGTTTACTTTGGCCAGATCGGCGATGATTTCATTTGCCCTTTGGATTCGCATTAAAGGTGGGGAATCAAAAAAAGATAATTCATACCTGCCGGAAATGGCGTTGGTATCTACCGGGGTAAGGTTCATCAATACGGTTTCTATTCCCGCTTCTTTAAGCTTACTGATGATCTTTTGGTAAGATTTTCGAAAGGTGTTGTAATCTAAAAATTTATGCAGGTTGATCATGTCGTGCATGCCCGCCAGGATAAAAACCATATCGGGATTTTCAGTCAATACATCACGGTCCAGCCTTGCCAACAGATCCAGGGAATTATTTCCACCGGCTCCCTTATTGATGATCCTCCAAGACTGCTCCTCAGGAGCACGTTCCCTGAGTACGGAATCTTTTAGAGACAGATCCGAAGCGAAGGCTGCATTTCCGCCAGAAAAAACAAGGATCCATGCCAATAAGAATCTGAAATGCATTTTAGTTGATTTAAAGAATGTTTTTTTAAATTTAAGAATTTCTGTTCTTTTTCACTATTCCTTAGCGATTATTTCAGCTGGATGGCTAAATAATTGCAGGTCAATGTATTATAATTCCTAAATTTTAGCGGTAAAATTCAATTTGTCTCCTCACTTTTGGGTTTCAGATCCAAGCGGTATGCCGTATATTGCCTGTTGATATTTATTAGAAACAGATCCCTTCTCATATGCGCAAATACGGCTTCTTTTTACTGGTTATGTTGATATTGAATGGTAGCAATGGTCGGGGACAAACCATTCATGTGGTAGGAGCACCGGAAACCGATTTACTTGGCTGGCTTTCTGGAGAAGGTTTTGAGCTGGAATTTTACCCCGACAGCGAAGCTGCCATGAATGAGATTCCCCCGGCGGCTACACTGCTTTTGCTGGCAGACCAGTACCCCGGCCACAGGTTGCAGCTACCAGAGGATTTTTTTCAAGTAATGAACGAAAAGCGCGTCCGCTATTACCTGGAGTTTCCGGAGGACATTCCGGGGGTAAACAGTCAGGG
>JAWLFL010000128.1:0-11054 GCA_041685605.1 Cyclobacterium sp.
AGGAATATTGGATTATCCATCCTGACGAGCAGACCGTCATGACTTATACCCTTACCACAGGGAAATATATTCCATCCCGGCTTTTCACTTCAGGGGATGTTATTGAATCCAATAGTATCCCTGGATTCCGACTTGATCTGGAATATGTATTTAAAGATCTGGATTAGTTTGTGATAATTTTCATTATCAGATTTTATGATCGTAGATTTATCATTGATTGGATAGTATGCTTTCAAATTCTTTATAATCAAAGAGTAACATTTATCAACGGAATTTTTTAAATTGATAGTCAATTATTTTCTTCTTATTTACATAATTTACCGATTAACCCAACACTATGAAAACCGCAGGCATCATTTTATTGATTTTAGGGGCAGTTGGCACCATCGTATTTGGCATCCAGGCGATGCAAGACTCAGAAAGTTTCAGTCTACTGGGTTTGGATATTGCCGTCAGCTCGGCCAATTGGACACCTGTGATTGTTAGCGTCGTACTGCTGATTATTGGTTTGGTACTGACTTTCCGAGATAAAAAATAGTCCAGCTATGGGGCTTCACCTTTGAAATCCATTGTAATTTTATTTTCTGAAATAGTATGTCGAATAGAATCGTTATATCATGCTGTTTCATTGTTTTGGGCATTGGTAAAAAGTAATTCGATACAATGGTTAAAAGAATTGTAGTCTTTTGGATGCTCCTTTTCACGCCTTTTCCGGGGATTTCACAAAGTCCAGGGCTAGAGCAACTCATTATCCTTGAAGCAGTTGTGCTCAAGGGAATTAAACAAAAATTAGCTTCAGAACAGGATAAAGCTTTTCCGGTTGAATTAAAACAACTGATGGACCGGGCTAATGAAAAGCTGACGGAGGGACCCTTTTCTGTGGTAAATAAAACACAAGTGCCACCCAGCGGTGACAAACACGATTATATCAGCATGGGTACCTACTGGTGGCCGGACCCCAACACGGATGATGGGCTTCCCTATGTCAGGAAGGACGGCCAGGCGAATCCTGAAATTTATGAATACCAGGACCTTTGGGAGTACAAAAATGAGGAAGGAGCCGGACTTAAAGAAGCATTGGCGTTTTTGGCTCCTTATGCAAACGGAGAAAAAAGCTGGGAATACAAGCAAATTTTGGCGCTGGACCCCGAAAAACTCAAACTCAGCCTAAACATAGGGGCTTTTAAATACCAGAATGAGGAATTCAAAAAGATAGCGGATCAGCTAAACACCGGAAAAGGTGAATTTATTTATTGGGATATGGCCGGATATGATTTGATAAGAAAGAAATAGTTCTCCATCTTACCAGAAGCCACCTAAATAACCAGTGACATGAAAATCCAAAATAATTTTATAAACACGCCAAACCGACAGAAACTAAATCCCCCTTTCCCAAAGGGGGCTGGGGGATTTAAAGACGAAAATAGCCCCGTCCTGAAAAAAGTTTACAGATTTAAATATTATTTATCGTTAGCCATAACGGAAATTTACAGAAATCAGTAAGCGTATAAATGGTATGGGCACGATAAAATCCCCTCCCGACTCTGGTCGGGACAGGCGTTGCCCTCCGCCGCGGCGGAGGGATTTGTGCACGTTCGGGCTTACGGAATTTAAAAACCTTGGCGTTTATTAGCCCGATTGCATTACCCAATTTCAGCAAAAAATCACATTTTCAGCAATTCCCTTTCAAAGGGGGCTGGGGGATTTTTTAGTATAGCAACCAGTAATATAAGCTATTATAAATTTAAAATACTCGGAAAAATTCCTCCCGACTCTGGTTTGGACCAGCTCTCTGCACCCTTGAGAGAACGGGGAAGGC
The DNA here is from genome assembly GCA_041685605.1 of Cyclobacterium sp. Classification (GTDB taxonomy): domain Bacteria; phylum Bacteroidota; class Bacteroidia; order Cytophagales; family Cyclobacteriaceae; genus Cyclobacterium. The sequence goes on from JAWLFL010000128.1 coordinate 1,820, forward strand.
AACTCGTCCTAAAAAAGGACACTCAATTATTGTTCAAATACTGCATTGGTTTCACTTTTTTAGCGGTAATCAACCCGTATTCTTTAACCCACTGGCAAGGGCAGTGGTGATTTTAAGTAAGCGTGTTACCAGGGGAGAATCGGGTTCTTTGGATGCCCGCCAAAGTTTCAGGTTTTTTAACTGCAACTGGTGCAATCCGTGAAGGGCATTTTTCCTACGGTTGATGCTGTCCAGCAAGCCTATTCTTCGGCTTTCCCTTTCGTTGCCCAGGAGTTTACCGATTTCTTCCAGGCTTAGCTGGTGTTCGTCCATAATCCATTTGGTAAAGGTCACACCGGTATCCCGGTTTTGGACCAGTGAGGCATACAGGTTCATGATTTCCTGATCGGCATTCAGCAGGTTTGTTTCTACCTGAATCAGGATGTAACGCAGAAGCGGCCAGGATTGGGTAGTATCCTGAAGTTTTTGGTACAGGTCCGGATGCGATGCGCTAATGGTTTTTATGGCACTTCCAATGCCGTACCATCCGGTGAGGTTGAATCGGGATTGGCTCCAGCTAAAGACCCAGGGAATGGCCCGAAGGTCCTCCAGGGATCGTTTGCCCGTTCTTCGCGCTGGCCGCGAGCCGATTTTACTAAGTTCCAACACATCGATAGGGGTGGCCTCTCCATAAAATTCCAGAAAATCCGGATGGCGGATTAATTTCTGATAGTGATTTTGGGCAAATTCAGATAGTTGCTGCAGCGCGTCGATGGGGAAATCCGGGATTTCCCTTGGAAATAAGGAATAGCTTGTCTGCAGGGCCGTGCCTGAAAACAGCATTTCCAGGTTGTAGCCAGCCGTTAGCAGGTTGGCAAATTGCTGGGAGATCGTTTCTCCCTGAACCGTAATTTTGATGGACCCCTGCAGACTACCTTGAGGCATGCTTTCCAAAAAACGGTGGTATTTTCCTCCTCCGCGACTGATGGTTCCCCCGATTCCATGAAAAAACCGCAGCCGCGTACCATGTGATTTGGCCAGGTCGGTAAGTTTTTGTTCGGCCTGGTAGATGTTCCATCTGCTTGCCGTGATCCCACCATCCTTATTACTATCGCTGTATCCCAGCATTACCTCCTGAAAGGAAAAATTTCCCGGGTAGGATTCATGGGAAAGGAATTCCCCAAGAACGCTGTCCGATTGTTGCAGGTCTTCAATGGTTTCAAAAAGCGGGACTACCTGATACCTGTTTCGGTCTAAACCGGCTTCCCTCAAAAAGAGGTATACCAATAAGAGGTCACTCAGGGAACGGGTCATGCTGACGATAAAGGAACCGATGCCCTCGTCTCCATACTGATCGATGTGATTTTTGACACACTGAAAACTCGCCAATACCTTATCCGCCTCCGGCCCGAAGGTTTTGCCGGAAAAGGCAAAAGGCCGGTTGCTTTTGAGCTCTTCACTAATGAATGTTACCCGCTCTTTTTCAGACCAGGTGGAATATGGGGTTAACCCGGAAAACGTACCTGCCAGAATCTGATCGATGGCTTTTTCATGAAAGGTGCTGTTTTGCCGGATATCCAGTCTAGCCAGGTGAAAACCAAAGCAGGCAACTTGTCTTTCGACCGGCAATAAAAATTGCTGTACAATGCTGCTTGCATCGATTTCAAGAAGGCTTTGTCGCAGAATTTGAAGATCGCTTATCAACTCTTTGGAATCAGCATACACAGGTTGCCCGTTTTCCTGAATCGTATGCTCCATTTGTACCAACATCAGGTTAATGAATTGCCTCCAGGGTTCCCGCGGATTTCGTTTCAAAGCAGATTCGCTTTCTTCGCCGAGGAATTCAGCTTTGCCACGTATCTGTTCCCTGAATCCCTGAGGTACTGGATTTCGGATATCTGAGAAGCTCATCTGGGCCCCCAGGTGCTGCAATTTTTCTTTCACTAATGAAAGAGCGGTTTGGCGATGTTCCAGCAGCGTGCTTCTGGTAAAGTCAGCCGAAACATAGGGGTGTCCATCCCGATCCCCACCGACCCAACTTCCCAGTTGAAAGTCAGGAAAAGAAGCTGCCGTATCAAAGCGGGCAGGGTCAAATCCCATCGCTATCCAGCTTTCCATAAGTTGCTGGTCAGCTTGCTGCAAGGCCCGGGGGAAAACCCTTGAAAAATAATGCAACACGTTATTCCGCTCCATTTCCAGGGTAGGCTTTTCCAGGTATACTTCTCCCGATCGCCACCAGCGCTCCAGTAAGGCCATGATTTTCCTTTCCAGCCCTTGTTTCTCCAGCCGGGAATAGGAATTGTTCTCCAATTTTACCAGATTCAGATAGATTTCCCGGTGTAGTTCCAGAATGGATTTTCGCTTCGCCTCGGTGGGATGGGCTGTTAAAACCGGATAAACCTGGGTGTTTTTAATGCAATCCAGCATCTGGTTTTCCGTCCATCCCTGGTCCTGCCATTTTGCCAGGGTTTCGCCCCAGGATCCACGAATAGAGTCAACTCCCTTTTCATTGATCCTATTTCTTCTGCCCTGCACGGCGGCATTTTCTTCGATCAGGTTCATTAATTGCAGGTAGATACTTAATACCTGTATGTGCTTTTCTTCCAACTCACCCGCCTCCCAATCAATTTCGGGGAGTTCGGGCTTTTGGGTAAGGATTTTTTCCAGCTCAAATTCGCCAAGTTGGTGCAATACTTTTTGGAAGCAGCGAGTCAGAAATTTCAGATCCTCGTTGGTTTTTTTAAATAGTGGGTTGTCCGTGGCCATGTTTTCGTTGACTGGTTGGTGAATGAATAGGAACCTTAAATATAACAGATGGCAGCATGGAATGAAAATACAGAACCGTTACAAATTCGATGGAAGGCTTTGCTTACCGGATTAAATGTACTTGAACCCGATTTTTTCGAATGTATTTTTATTCCTATATTCATGTGATAAGCAATAAAACCTAGCCATATGCCGCCTTCCTTTCCTGCCTTTTTCGTTTTGGGATGTTTTGATACCAAAGGAGAAGTATTTGCACACTTGCGCGAACAACTTCTGGAAAGGGGTGAATCCGTCCTTTGTATCAACGCAGGTATCTTCGGCAGTACCGATTTGTTTCCGGTGGATGTGGAAGCCGATTACCTGGCCAATCTAGCAGGAAGCTCGCTTCACGATCTCCGTGAAAAAAATGACCGTGGTCTTGCATTGGAGGTGATGGCCCGGGGAGCCGGTGAACTTTTCCGCAGTTTTCCGGGGCAAATCAAGGGCGTTATCGGAATGGGAGGCGGTGGAGGGACCTACCTGTTACTCAAAGCCATGCAGGTCTTGCCCCTGGGCCTGCCCAAAATTTGTATTTCCACCCTGGCTACCCGGGATGTATCGCATTTGGTAGGGGTGAAGGATATTGTATTGATCCCTTCGGTGGTGGATGTGGCGGGCTTGAATGCGATTATCCGTCCAATCATCGATCAGGCAGCGGCCGCCCTGTCTGCCATGTCGAACGTTCCGGCGCAAAGGAAAACCACTGGCAAAGGAACCCTCGCCATCAGCATGTTTGGAAATACCACCGGCTGCGTAAATGAATGCACCCGGATGCTGCAAGAGAAGGGGTACGAGGTGATGGCCTTCCATGCCAACGGAGTGGGAGGGAAGGCCATGGAAGCCTTAATCCGTGAAGGAGTATTCGATGCGGTCCTGGACCTCACCACTACCGAATTGGCAGACGAACGGTGTGGCGGGATCTTAAGTGCCGGACCGGATCGACTGAGGGCTGCAGCTGAAATGGGTATTCCCAACCTGCTGACTCCCGGTTGTCTGGACATGGTTAATTTTGGCCTTAGGGAAAGCGTTCCTGAGACCTACAAGGATAGGCTTTTCTACCAATGGGCACCTGATGTGACGTTGATGCGGACCAATGAAGAAGAGAATTTTGCCCTCGGGAAAGTGATCGCCGAAAAACTAAATAAGAGCATAAACAAAGCAAAGACAAAAGTGGTCATTCCGTCAAAAGGCTTTTCCCAGTTGGATGCCCCGGGTAATTATTTTCACAACGAAAACTGCGCAAAGGCCTTTGAAAAGGCCCTGACAACCCATCTGGATCCGGAAATAGAATGCATCCATTTAGCCTTACCTATTAATGATGCGGCCTTTGCAAAGGAGGCGGTAGGCATAATGCTGGGTATGCTAGAAGGGAAAAAATCCTAAGGATAGTAGTCAACAAGCGTGAAGAGACCTGACAGGTTTTTAAAACCTGTCAGGTCGAATTCGAAACCTATTCCACCTCTTATTCGGGGTATTCTATTTATTATTCTATAAATTGCCTTGAAATTAACTGTTTGAATGTTAAGACCCAACCCGATGAACACAGCCATTTCTTTGTCAGCTCTCCTGTTGACTTTCTGCTTTTTGGCAGGAAGCACCTTCTCCCAGCCCTTACCGGAGCCTGGAGATCCGGAAAACCCTTCGGATATACCAGCCTTTTATAAATCCCGCTTGTCGGATATCGAAGCGGAGCTGGCACTGCTTGAAAGAGGAAAAGTCGAACGCATTGCCTACTCGGCAGGAGGCTTACCCCTGTACGCCGTATTTTACGGAGAAAAGGAGGATTTTCGTGGTCAGGCCAATTATAACTCAGCCGTAGCGGCGCGGAATCCGGCCTTTTTTGCCGAAAAGACCTCAGATACCAAACCGGTGGTTTACTTTATCGGCCCGGTTCACGGGCAGGAAGGGGAAGGGATTTCCGGACTGGTAAACCTGCTGCATATTGCCGAAACGGGCAGTGATTACCGGGGCAGGGAATGGCCCGAGCTGCAGGCCTTCTTTGACGAGTTTCGGGTAATCATCGTTCCCAGTGGCAATCCGGATGGAAGGAGAAGAAATCCCTACGATACCTTTAAGGGCTTGCCAGAAGAAATCATGACCAAATACGGGCAGGGAACCCAGCAGGAAGGCACCCTCTGGCGCTGGCCACGGGCCAAATCGCTGCATCCCATGAAAGGAGATGTGGGTATTTTGGGTGCCTACTTTAATGACAACGGCATCAATATCATGCACGACGATTTTTTTGATCCCATGGCTGCGGAAACCAAAGCCATCATGCAGTTGGCCAAAGAGGAGGTCCCTGACCTGAGTGTTTCCTTGCATTCTTGCTCCTGCACTCCTTTTGTAATCCAGAACAGTCATGCCCCTCTTTTTATGAAAAAGCGGATTGCTGATTTTGCCCACCAACTGAATCAGGCTTTTATTGCCGGCGACCTGCCCCATAGGCCCGAAAACTGGGGCCTGAGCCTGGAAGACGATGATCTCGAATTTCCCCCCAGGTCCACCTTTAATCTCGTAAGTGCCCTGCACCATGCCAGTGGAACTATGGCTTTTACCTTCGAAAGCCCACACGGAACCCTGGAAGACGGCACCAGCTACGAGGAACTACTGGACATTCAACTGGTCCTGTACCGGGAAATTTTTTCCTACATTCGGGACAACCGGTTGATTTGGGAAAAGTAATCGGCTATCTTTCTTTCTAATTGAGAGTACATTCTATTGAAACCAATTAAAGCATGATGCATTCCAGGTACCTTATCCTTCTTTGTTTTTGTTTGGCCTTCAAGGCCATGGCGCAGGAAAACACCCGACCTAATATTGTTTATATCCTTGCTGACGACATGGGGATCGGCGATGCCTCCTGTTACAACTCCGATGCCGCTTTTACCACGCCGAATATTGATCGCCTGGCAAGTGAGGGGTTGAAATTTACGGATGCACATACCAGTTCTGCGGTATGCACGCCGACCCGGTATGGAATCCTGACCGGTCGGTACAACTGGCGTTCGGAATTGAAAAACGGGGTGTTGGGTGGATTTTCGGCTCCCCTGATTTCAAATGATCGGCTCACGGTAGGGGATTACCTGCAGGAGGCTGGCTACCATACCGCCTTCGTGGGAAAATGGCACCTGGGATGGGACTGGTCCTTCAAACAAGAATATGAGCATATAAACAACCTGAATAAGATCCTGGAGGTGGATTATTCCCAGCCCATCCAAAATGGTCCAAACGACAGGGGATTTACTTATTCCTATGGTATCAGCAGTTCGCTGGATATTCCTCCTTACGTCTACCTGGAAAACGATCGGGTGACCGCCCTGCCCGACCGAAGAACCGTCAATGCAGACGAAAAGGGCTTTTGGAGAGATGGACCCACCGGTTCGGATTTTGACCATACGTTAACGTTGCCGCACCTGACTGAAAAAGCAGTAAGCTACATTGACCGGCAGGCAAGTTCGGCTGATCCGTTCTTCCTTTATTTCGCACTACCTGCACCACATACCCCAATATTACCCCTTACCGAATTTATGGGTAAAAGCAACTCGAATATGTACGGTGATTTTATGTTGCAGGTAGACGATGTGGTCGGACAGATCATTGGGGCTCTGGAGGAAAAAGGGGTGCTGGAGAATACGATGATTATTTTCACCTCGGATAATGGCTGCTCCCCGCGGGCAGATTACCCCGAATTGGCGCAGGTCGGGCACGATCCCAGCAATGGCTGGCGGGGCCACAAGGCGGATATATACGAAGGAGGCCACCGGGTACCCTTTTTGGTGCACTGGCCGGAGAAAATTGCTGCCGGCGGCACTTCAGATCAGCTTATCTGCACCACCGACCTAATGGCTACAGCGGCCGAAATGTTGGGGAAGCCACTTCCGGAAAATGCAGGTGAAGATAGCTTTAGCTTTTTCCCTACCCTCATGCAGGGAAATTCGGATTCCGAGAGGGCTTCTATCGTCCACCATTCCATCGAGGGCCGTTTTGCGATTCGCAGAGGGGACTGGAAACTAATTTGCTGGCCCGGTTCCGGGGGCTGGACCGAACCGCTTACCAGAAACGGCCTGGAAGACTTACCGGATTTTCAGCTATACAACCTGGCTACCGATCCCGGAGAAGAAAATAACCTGGTGGATCGGTATCCTGAGAGAGTAGAGGAATTAAAACAAGAACTAATTGCACTGATAAAAGAGGGCAGAAGCACTGCCGGTCCGAAGCAAAAAAACGACGGCCCTGAAATCTGGGATCAGGTAAGCTGGGCCTACCAATAATTTTTTGAGAAGCTTTCTTTTTCAGAAGGCAAAAATTGGTATATTCAAATCTTGGTAAATACCCAAAAATAACCTCGTTTCATGAAACGGAGAACGTTTATTCGTAAAAACGGACAAGTGGCCCTGTTGGCTCCACTGGTACCTGCCGCTTTCCCTTCCCTCTTTACAGCAGGGAATCAGTCTGATGAAAAGCCGGAATGGCTTCGGAAAATGATTGTCAATAATGACGCTTCCCTGGAAAGGGTACAGCAACGGTATGTATCGGATCCGGACTCTCCCCATTATGGGGACGTTTTGGATGGATACGGAATGCCTTCCCCGCATGCGGCAACGAGTTTCCTGAAAACAGGTATCTGCGCCCTAATTAGTCCCGAATCCACGTACCATGCTGATTACGCATTAGTAGAAAGATTAGGCCATGCGGCAGCGTTTCTTTTAAGCCTGCAGCACCAGGACGGGACCATCGATTTGCTGTCAACCAATTTTCATTCCACTCCCGATACCGGATTTATTGTCAAATGGCTGGCACCTGTCTGGCGTTTGCTGGAAAATAGTTCCGTGCCGGAAAAAAGTACCATCACCGTTCCCCTCAAGCAATTTCTGTTGCAGGCTGGAGAGGCACTAAAGGTAGGCGGCATTCATACCCCCAACCATCGCTGGGTAGTGTGTTCGGCACTAGCGGAATTATACAAAATCGAGCAGGATCCGGCCTATTTGGCCCGTGCCGAACGTTGGCTTTCCGAGGGGATTGATATGGATGCAGACGGTCAGTACGAAGAAAAAAGCAGCTATATTTATTCATCCCTCAGTAACCGGGTGTTGATTAGCACGGCACGGGGATTCGATAAGCCGGAACTGTATGCCTATGTGCGCCGAAATCTGGACATGAATTTTCATTACCTGCATCCCAATGGGGAGATTGTCACCGAAGCTTCCGGAAGGCAGGATAACTCTATTATTGGAACGCTTGAAAAATATTATTATCCCTATCGGTACATGGCACTGAAGGATGGGAACGGACAATATGCAGCCGCCTGTAGACTTATTGAAGCGACCGCTTTCGAGAAGACGACCGGATTCTTATATTATTTTTTGGAAGACAGGAACTTGTGGAAAGAATTACCGGAGCCGAAACCACTGCCCATTTCCTATGCCAGGGTATTTCGACATTCAAATCTGGCCCGAATACGTAGAGGGAACTACGATGCGTCCATCCTGATGGGTAGCCCGGTGTTTTTCACCTTTCACAAATCTTCGCTGGCACTTCAGGGAATCCGGTTTGCCAGTGCTTTTTTCGGAAAAGGGCAATTTGTATCGGAAAGTCTGGAAGAAGAAAATAGCAGCTATATTCTCAGCAGCTATTTGAGAGGACCCTATTACCAGCCCTTTCCAAAGGACAAAATCCCCGGGGATGGGGATTGGTCTAAAATGCCCCGATCGGAACGACCTCAATCCGAAGTCCAGGAACTCTACAGTCGGGTTACCATTCGCGAAGTGGAGCAGGGGTTTTCGTTGGAGATCAGCATTGAGGGCACCGAGCGGGTGCCGGTGGCACTGGAACTTATTTTCAGACCCGGGGGCACCTTTGTGGGGACGGTTCCTCACGAAGAACTGGAGGACACGTATTATCTGAAAGAAGGGGTGGGGAAATACTCCCATGCTGGTTCGGCCATTCACTTTGGCCCTGGCCGGCATCAGCACCGCTGGGTGCAACTAAGGGGAGCTTTACCAAAACAGGATGCTCCGACTGTTTTTCTAACTGGGTTTACACCTTTTCATCAAACGTTACAAATCACTTGAAATTCGCCGATATGCCCATTAACTTCCTTTTGCTACCTTCCTTTCGTTATCTATTTATCACCCTTTTGTGTTTTTATGTTCCTTTTTTGACGGTTTTTGGCAAAAAAGAACCATCAAGAAGGGCGGCTAAGCCAAACATCGTCTTTTTGATATCGGAGGACAATTCAAAACACTTCATGAAGCTTTTTGACCCAAACGGAGTGTCCACACCGGCTATTGAAGAAATGGCAAACCACGGGCTGAGCTACGGGCACGCGTTTTCGAATTCGCCGGTATGTTCAGTGGCCCGAAGTACGCTTATCACGGGCACCCTGGCCACGCGAACGGGAATTCACCTTCACCGGAAGATAAAGTCTGCTCCCATGCCCGATGGCTTGGAA
>JAWLFL010000129.1:0-11038 GCA_041685605.1 Cyclobacterium sp.
TCCGCAGTGGGAGCGGCTGGTGAGCTGGTAGCTTTTCGCGCTTCCCTTTACCAAACGCTTTCGGAAGATACCATTTTGGATGATTTTATGCAGTCTATGCTGATCGCCTCGAAAGGGTATAAAATTGTATACGAGCCGGAAGCCTACGCCATGGAAACAGGTTCAGATTCCATTCCGGAGGAGTTAAAGAGAAAGATCAGAATCAGTGCTGGCGGCTGGCAGTCCATGAAAAGGTTATTTTTCCAAATTACGCCATTTAGCCAACCGCTGTTGTTTTTCCAGTACCTTTCCCACCGGGTGCTTCGATGGACGATTACTCCTTTTTTGCTTATGTTCATCTTTATTTTTAATCTGTTTTTATGGACTCAAGGTTGGGTCTATCAGCTGCTGATGATTGGGCAGATCCTGTTTTATTTGGCTGCTGGGCTGGGTTATTTTCTTGAAAACAGAAAACTAAGGATAAAAGTACTTTTTATCCCCTTTTATTTTTGCCTGATGAATTATGCGGTAGTGGCTGGATTGATCCGCTTCCTGAAAGGAAGCCAGAAAAGCACCTGGGAAAAGGCCAAACGAAAGCAATAATAGTAAGCCGGTGCTTGTAGGGCATTGCATTGGAAAGGAAATAGTTTTACTTTCACCGGTAAATAAACCCAAATACCGTTATGAAGCTACTTATCCTACTCCTGCTTTCCATGGCCTTTTCCCAGATTCATGCCCAACATTACCAACCCCATCCCTCGGCTGTTTTTGAATACCAAATGTTACCCGTCACAACCCGGGATGAGACCGCGTTACGGCATTTGATGGATTGGCCCACCAAGACGCTGGAAAATTTTCATGTCGAACAGCTTGACCTGAAGGCTACAGAGGCTATTGAAATAAAGGGCGACAAGGAAATGCTGGTGTTGGTATTAAACGGGGTGCTACAGCTGGAAACAGACAACTCCACCGAGCTTATGGAAGAACGGAGTATCGCCTGGTTGCCCCGGGATAAAAACGTTAAAATGACTCCGCAAAATTCCACTGCTTCTGTTTACCTGATACGATGGGCGGTTGAGGGCAGCACTAAAGAGGCAGCGACGGTTCGTCCCGAGCCAAAAACCTTCCACTACGAAGCCATGGACTTTCAGGAGACTGCCAAGGGAGGCAGACGCGCTATCATGAGAGAAGCGACGGAAACGTTACAAGAACTCGAAATGCATATTACCACCTTAAAGGAAGGTGAAAAAAGTCACGATCCTCATGTGCACGCTGATGAAGAAATTATTCTGGTGCTTCAGGGTCATGTAGCCGAACACATCAACGGCACCGAATACCAACTGGGACCGGGCTCTTTGGTGTTTTTATCCGCCTATGACCCTCATGGCATTCGCAATGTGGGTAAGGGGGAATGTGAGTATTACGCCATTCGCTGGATTACAGCAAAAACGAGAAAATAACTATTTCATAAAAAGCATCTTTGCAAAAGGTACTTTTTTATTTAAAATGAAATAAGGTATATTGTATTTCCGAAACCGCCAAATCTGTTGAAGTTGCCTGCTTACTGTCCAATGTAATAAACCCTATCCCCAATTGTGAGTCCATGGGAGTTTTGCAAAAACATACAGATACCGAATTGCTGGCAAGTCTCCGGCAAGGAGACATGGCTGCCTTTGATGAGTTATATTTTAGGTATGCTAAAAAGTTGATGGCATTTTCCCGTACTATTTTCACCGATCAGTATCTTGCCGAGGAGGCGGTTCAGGAAGTATTTGTCAGGATTTGGCAACGAAGGGAAAAACTGGATACGTCTAAATCTTTCAAGAGCTACCTTTTTCAGTCGGTCAAATATTACGTATATAACCACATTCGCAATCGCAAAAAGGAGTGTTGCCTGGAAGCGGTAGCAGGCTGCCCCGAATTTATGGACCAAAGTCAGGAAAAGGACATGGCCTATCACGAATTAGAGGAGAGGGCGATGGAGTTAATTAGCCGATTACCGACCGTGCAGCAAGAAGTATTTCGCCTGAACAAGCTCGATGGCATGAGTAGTGATCAAATAGCACTACACATGAATTTATCAAAGCGGACCATTGAGCACCACATTTACCTGGCCTCAAAATCACTGAAAAAAAACCTGCTTCAGCATCCCAATTTTTACGGACTTCTATTTCTCAGTATAAGTTTTGGTATTTGTTAGAAGTGTTTTATAATATCGAAATAATATTCTATAATTTCATAAAAATAGATTTTTATGAAATTTTTTAAGGGTTTTTTAGAATTCCATTAAGTAAATGGACTGTCGGATGGTTTCTATACCAAAGCACAATAAACCCAGTGGAAAAAGAAATACTATCCCGATTTTTGAATGGAACGGCCAGTCAGGACGAAAAGAACCTCGTATTAAGCTGGCTGGAGCAGGAGAATGCACGGGAAATTTTTGACCGGCATTTAAAGGAAATATGGGAGGATTCCAATCCTGCCGAGGCGGATATGACGGATTACGAATCCCTTTTACAGCGGATTCACGAGAAAGTGCAACCCAGATCAGGGAGGGGAAAAGTCAAACGCATCTTTTCCTGGACAACATTTTTTCGCATAGCTGCTTCCCTGATTTTGGTTGTCGGATCTGCCTATTTTTTGAAGCAGGGCATGGAACACCAGCATCCCGTACCGGTAGTAATTGAAAAAACAATTACTAAAGCAACTCAAAACGGTGAAAAACTGACGCTGGATTTGCCAGATGGCACTCAAATCACTCTAAATGCGAATTCATCCCTTTCCTTTTCTTCCCATTTTGGGCAAAACGAACGACTCGTACACCTTTCCGGAGAAGCTTATTTTATTATCGCCAAAGATTCTTTACGTCCATTCCAGGTGATTACCGATGAGATGGTTACCACTGCACTGGGTACCGAATTCAATGCCTATGCGCGATCAGATCAGTATACATTGGCATTAACTGAGGGAAGGGTGGCGATTGACGCAGCGAGCCAAAGCGTCGAATTAATTTCCGGCCAAATGGCCACAGTGAATGCAAGGTTACATCCCAATGACTTAAAAGTCAACCCATTTGATTTTGACAGAATCGTTGGATGGAAAGAAGGAAATTTGATGGTTGACCGCAAACCTCTAAGAGCCCTATTGGAGGACTTGAGGTCATGGTATGGAGTAGAAATGAAAATCGATCCGCAGTTAAACCTAAATCGACGGGTGATCGGCACCTTTCGGAATAAGAACCTGTCCGATGTATTGACAGGACTGGGGTTTTCCATGGGATTTGATTTTGAAATAAACGGAAAAGTAGTATTCATCAAAAAAGAAAGCCTATGAACTAACAAAAAGCAGGGTAAAACTCCCATCGGCAAATGAAATGCTTTACCCTGCAGATCTTAATTTGTACTAATTAAAATCCTTTAAAATTATGAAAAGAAAATTACTGTACCTAATCAAAATGGTATCGAAAAACCTATTGTACGGTTTGGTTCTTCAATGTCTGTTTATGACCACATTGATGGCGCATGAGATTCACGCGCAAATCAAGCCCATTGATGAGTCCTTTATCCGGCTGAATAAGGCGGAATGGGATCTCGAGGAAATCTTCCAGGCAGTGGAAGATAAGACTGATTATCAGTTCGTATTTCCGGAAGAAATTTTAACGAATACGGATCGACTTCAATTAAAGAGTAAACGGCAAACGGTGAATGAGCTTTTATTGGATATAGCCCTGGGTGCCAATCTGAAATTCAAGCAGGTAGACAACTCCATTTACGTGGCTCAGGGGAATCAAATCTCCCGGGAACCGATCGAAATTTTGATCGATGAACGACCGATAACCGGAAAAGTGGTTGACACCAACGGCCAGGGAATTCCAGGGGCTACGGTATTGATTGAGGGCACTACCATCGGTACCGCCACGGATATTGACGGCAATTTCAGTCTGGAAATTCCCGATGATGCCGTACTGGTGATTTCCTTTATCGGGTACGAATCTCAGCGAATTGAAGTAGGTAACCAAAACGAAATCAATGTCACTTTGGAGGAGGATTTGTCCTCGCTTGACGAAATCGTGGTCGTGGGGTACGGAACCCAGAAAAAGGTAAATCTGACCGGTGCGGTGAGTACCGTCACCTCAGAAGACATTGTGAACCAACCCGTAGGTCAGACCTCCATGGCACTACAGGGCATCGCTCCGGGAGTGACCATCACCCAGCGAAGCGGACAGCCCGGATCGGATGGTGGAGCCATTCGGATTAGAGGAGTAGGCACCTTAGGTAATTCCAATCCCCTGGTAATGGTGGATGGGGTTGAGACCAGCCTTAACAATGTAGACCCCAATGAAATAGAAAGTATTTCCATATTGAAGGACGCGTCATCTGCGGCTATCTATGGTGCACGTGCCGCCAATGGGGTGGTGCTGATCACTACCAAAAGAGGGGTAGAAGGGGTTCAGGTAAACTACAACATGTATGCAGGTTTCCAGGTCCCTACCCGCATGCCGGATATTGTAGGCGCATTGGATCACATGGAATTGGCCAACGAAGCCTTTACCAATGTGGGTAACGACCCCCAGTACACAGAAGCGTTTCTCGCCGATTACCGGGCAGGCATGCCCTCAGACCAATACCCGAATACAGACTGGCAAGCATTAACGCTTAAGAATACCGCCTTCATGCAAAATCATAATGTCAGCATTAATGCGGGCAGTGAAAAGGCCAGGGTTTTTGGTTCGATCAGTTACCTGGATCAGGACGGTATCATTCCCAATACGGATTTTAGCCGGTTTAACCTCCGTTTAAACTCGGATGTGAACGTCTCCGACAAATTAACCTTATCCATGGACTTGTTTTTACGCAGGGCCTATCAACGAGAACCATCTTTTGGTACCGGGTATGTTTTCCATTGGATGCGCCGAATTCCAGCCAATGAAGTAGGGGTACTTTCCAACGGAAGGTACGGTGAAGGCTGGAACGGAGATCATCCGCTGGCGCGTGCCAAAGACGGGGGCCTGCGGACAGAGGAGAGTCTGGATGCCATTCTTAACTTCCGGCTGGATTACAAGATAACCGATTGGCTATCCGCTGAGCTGATGTATGCACCCAAATTCTGGAACCCACATACCAAAAGCTTCTCCAATATTACCCAGACCTATGCCAGGGATGGCGAAACTCCCACCCATTTTGTCCCCCAGCGAAACTCCCTAACGGAGAGGTTTGACCGGGAATGGTACAACAATATCCGGGCGATCATCCGAATGGACAAAACCTTTAATGAAGTACATACGCTCGGTATTACGGCAGGTTACCAACAGGAGGATCAAACCAACAAATGGATTTCTGCTTACCGGGAAGTATTTCCATTGCCTCAGTACCAACAGATTAATGCCGGTAATCGGGCCAATGAGCAAACAGGAGGTGCTGCCTCCCATTGGGCGTTACAATCTGTTTTCGGCAGGGTTACCTATAATTACGACGAAAGGTACCTGCTGGAAGGTAATGTGCGAAGAGATGCTTCTTCCCGTTTTGCCGAAGGCAACCGGGTCGGTATTTTCCCCTCCTTTTCAGCCGGATGGCGAATCTCAGAAGAAAATTTTATGCAGGGAAATTCGGGCGTGATCGATCAGTTGAAACTAAGAGCCAGTTGGGGGCAGTTGGGTAACCAAAACATCGGGTTGTATCCCTTTGCTGCTTTTATGTCACTCGGAGGAGGTGCCCAGGATTATGTGTTTGACGGAGCCAATGCACCTGGCGCTGCCCTGAATAGCATGGCCAATTCCTCTATTCAATGGGAGGTCACCGAAACCACCGATATTGGCATCGATTTTAACCTTTGGGGAAAACTGGATGTCGCTGCTGACTATTACATGAGAAGAACCAAAGATATTCTGCTGGCATTGAATATTCCGCAGACCATTGGACTAAGTGCTCCTTTTCAAAATGCGGGCGAGGTGAAAAACAATGGTTATGAACTGATGGTCAATTACCGCAACAAGGTAGGAGATTTGAATTACAGTGTTATGCTTAACTATTCGGATGTTCGCAACGAAATTGTCGATATGCGTGGGATAGAAAATACCGGCTTGACGGTAAACCGGGAGGGACATCCTATTGGCTCGTTTTTTGGATATATCTCCGAAGGTTTGTTTCAAAGTCAGGAGGAAGTAAATAACCATGCCGATCAGTTTGGAAATATTGCTCCTGGAGACATCAAATACCGGGATGTAGATGGAGATGGCATGATCAACGACCGGGACCTGGCCGTGATTGGCAGTCCCATTCCCAGGCATACCTTTGGTCTTCGATTGAACGCTGACTACAAGGGCTTTGATTTCTCTTTGTTTTTGCAGGGAGTAGGAAAAGCGGACGGGTATTTGTTTGGGCAAGGGATTATGCCCTTTTACCTGGGAGGTACCGTTCAGGAGCAGCACAAGGATCGCTGGACACCCGATAATACCGATGCCTCCTTCCCCCGATTGGCCTGGAACCAAACCAATAACGAACAGAACTCCAGCTTTTGGATGCGCAATGCGGCCTATTTAAGAGGACAGAATGTGCAGTTGGGTTATTCCCTTCCAGGAAATGTCCTTGACAGGCTGAATATTCAGCGGGTACGTATCTACCTGAGCGGTAGAAACCTGTTTACCATCACGGATTTTTACGAAGGCTACGACCCGGAAGCACCTGTCAGCAACGGGGGTTGGTACCCACAGATGACTACCTACACCATGGGCTTGAATGTTAACTTCTAAACAGCAGGAACCGATGAAAAATTTAATTAAATATATTCTACTGATACCCGTTCTATTACTCTCAACATCTTGTGACGATGAGTTTTTAGAGCGGATGCCACTGGATTCTCCATCCAGTGAGACCTATTTTGAAAACGAAACGGAACTGGAAATGGCCGTGACCGGCGTGTATAACCGACTTTGGTACTGGCCGGCAGGCATTGCCTGGTTTTTGTCTTTTGATTTTGCCTCGGATGATGGCTGGGATCGAAACGGCAGCTCTTTGCAAGCCTTGGGTAGAGGAGAACAAAATGCGGATAATGGCTTTACCAATGGCTTTTGGTCTCATTTTTACCGAGCCATCAACCGGACCAATTTTATCACTACCCGTGGAAGTCACTTACGGGATGAAATGGATCCGGCCAAATACGATCGATTGGTGGGCGAAGCGCGCTTTATCCGGGCCTATTTCTATGCTTACCTGGCAGAACTGTATGGAGATGTCCCCTTGGTGACTTCTACGCTGACGCTGGAGGAATCCCAAACCCCGAGGACACCAAAATCGGAAGTAATCGAGTTTGTGATGGACGAACTTAACGAGGTAAAGGGATATTTACCATTGGATGCTACGGAAAAGGGAAGAATTACCCAGGGAACCGTTTTGGCACTCATGTCTCGCGTGGCCCTATGGAATGAGCGATGGGAAGAAGCCGCATCAGCTGCCAAGGAGCTTATGGATTCAGAAACGTATTCCATTGATCCGGATTACGAAGGCATGTTTACGTTCGCCGGAGATAATTCTCCGGAAGTGATTACGCGAATTCAGTACTTGCGTGGAGTGCAAACCCATAATATGCCACGAAATTTCTGGTCCAGGATGGCGCTTGGACACTCTAACAAAAAGCCACCACAGGATATGGTGGATACCTATGATGCCATTGATGGGCTCCCCATTGATGAATCACCGCTTTACGATCCACAAAATCCATTCGAAAACAGAGATCCCCGCTTGGATTATACGTTGGTGGTTCCTGGATCCCGGTTGGTCAACTGGATCTATGAAACGCATAGCGACAGCACCATGACCTGGGAATTTCAGGGAGAGGATAGCGTGCGTGTTCCGAATATTGAGGCACAGCATGCCTATGCTTCCTTTACGGGTTACCTATATCGGAAGCACGTTGATGTGGCTAACTATCCTACAGATGTGGGCTCCACCGATCAAAACCTGACGATTTTCCGGCTTGGGGAAGTGTTGCTGAACTATGCCGAAGCCAAGGTAGAACTGAACCAAATCGATGAAAGCGTGTACGATGCCATCAATGCGATCCGCCAAAGAGAATCCGTGCAAATGCCGGTTATCGAACCCGGTAAAACGCAGCAGGAAATGAGAAACCTGGTTCGGAAGGAACGGAGACACGAATTGGGCATCGAAGGATTTCGTTATTTTGATATCCGCAGGTGGGGCATTGCCGAAGACGTTCTCCCCGGTCCTTATCGGGGAAGAGTCAACCGATACGGCGAAGGGGGTTGGCTAACCGAAGCACCTATGATAGACCCCATCGGCACGCCAAGCTATGACCATATCAGTAATGCGGATGAAATGGTGGTGGTAGAAACCCGCGATTTTAATCCCAGCAGAGATTACCTATGGCCCATTCCACGGATCGAGTTGGAAACCAATACAGCATTGACCCAGAATCCCGGTTATTGATGCCGGAGCTGACGTTGAAAAATGATTATTTCCGGGATTCCTGCCTCAAATGCTTGGGGCGGGAATCCCTTCCTTTAGCACTTAATACTGTGCTAGAAAGTAGCCCATCAAAAACCCAAACGAACATGCAACATTTGATTTTATCTCTATTTTTCCTGCTGATGACCGGTTTAGTCCAACCAACAATGGCCCAAGGCGAATCTTATGATCTGGTCATTTACGGAGGAACTTCAGCAGGGGTAGCAGCAGCCATACAGGCCTCAAGAATGGACAAATCAGTTGTTCTGATCGAACCTTCTCAACGACTGGGAGGCCTGACTACCGGAGGCCTGGGCCAGACAGATATTGGCAACAAACAAGCCATAGGAGGGATTTCCAGGGAATTTTACCAAAACATTAGAAAGCACTATGAAAATCCCGCTAATTGGAAATGGCAATCCAGGCAGGAGTACCAAGATGGAGGCCAAACCCGCACGGCAGAAGGAGAAGAGGCCATGTGGACATTCGAGCCTTCTGCAGCTTTGGAAGTATATCATCAGATGATCGATGCGGAAGACATTGACATTGTGTACAATGAGCGTCTGGACAGGTCCGCCCGCGGAGTAACCAAATCTGGACAGAAAATCCAATCCATCACCATGGAAAGCGGCAAAACCTTTTCCGGAAAAATGTTTATGGATGCTACCTATGAGGGGGATCTGATGGCCACTGCGGGTGTTAGTTATACCGTAGGCAGGGAAAGCAACGATGAATATGGGGAAACTGTTAACGGTGTTCAGGCCAATCATTGGAGCATTACCTTGAAGGGAAAACCTTCCTTAAATGCTGCCAACCATAATTTTGTACCAGGCGTGGATCCTTATGTGGAAAAAGGTAATCCTGATAGCGGTTTGCTACCCTATATTATCGAAGGTGGACCGGGTATTGACGGCACGGGGGACAAGAAAGTTCAGGCTTATGGCTTTCGCATGTGCCTGACAGACCACCCGGATAACAGGATCCCTTTCGAAAAACCCGCCGGATACGAGGAACGAAATTACGAATTGCTTTTTAGAAATTATGAAGCCGGGGAAACCAGAGTTCCATGGATCAATTCCGCCATGCCTAACCGCAAGACAGATACCAATAACAACCATGGTTTTTCTACAGATTTTACCGGTCAGAATCATGACTATCCGGAGGCTTCCTACGAAGAAAGGGAAAAAATAGTGGAAGCACATCGTCAGTATCAAAAGGGCTTGATGTGGAGCCTGGCATATCACCCCAGAATGCCGGAAAAAATCCGGAATGTGGTGTCCCAATGGGGTACCTGTAAGGATGAATTTGAGCGGGAAGATGGTTGGCAAAACCAACTCTATATCCGCGAAGCCAGGAGGATGGTCAGTGATTATGTAATGACACAGCATCATTGTGAAGGCCTGGAGCTCGCTGAGGATGCCGTAGGATTGGCAGCTTACGGGATGGATTCCCACAATATCCAACGGTATGTAGACCACAATGGATATGTACAAAATGAGGGTAATGTGCAGGCATCTGTCCAGGGACCCTATCCCATCAGCTATCAATCCATCATCCCCAAAAAGGGGGAGGCCCATAACCTGTTTGTTCCAGTATGCCTGAGTGCGACCCATATTGGATTTGGCTCCATCCGCATGGAGCCGGTATTTATGGTATTGGGCCAGTCTGCTGCCATTGCGGCCTCCCTTGCCATAGACCATGGCATAACCGTTCAGGAACTACCTTATGAACAATTAAAATTGGCATTAATTGCCCAAAAACAGCGGTTGGAATAATAAAAATTCCTTACATTCCATCCTTATAAAATAAAGCATTATGAAAAACTACTTTCTAACGTTATATTTCGTTTTTTCAGCCCTGGCCCTTCCACCGGCTCAGGGACAAAACCAATCTTATGACATCGTCATCTACGGAGGCACTTCCGCCGGAGTAGCCGCCGCTATCCAAAGCTCCCGTATGGGCAAATCCGTAGTATTGATAGAGCCCTCCAACCATGTGGGCGGACTGACCACTGGTGGGCTGGGAGCTACCGATATTGGCAATAAACAAGCCATTGGCGGGATTTCCAGGGAGTTTTATCAGGGGATCAAAAGCTACTACGACAATCCGGACAACTGGAACTGGCAAGCGCGATCCGACTATTTTATCCGTCCGGATCAGGGAAGGTCCAAAGAAGGAGAAGATGCCATGTGGACCTTTGAGCCTTCCGCGGCCAAAGCGGTTTACGAGCAAATGATGGCTGCCGAAAAAATCACCCTTGTCACCGGTAAGCGCCTGGATCGTTCCAATGGGGTAAAAAGCCAAAATAACCGGATCAGCACCATCACCATGGAAAGTGGGGAAACCTTTTCGGGCAAAATATTTATGGATGCTACCTATGAAGGCGATTTGATGGCAGCAGCAGGGGTGAGTTACATGGTGGGTAGAGAAGCCAACACCGAATTTGGAGAAACCCTTAATGGTGTTCAGGCCAATTATTACAATCGTACCCTGAAAAACAATATCTCCCGAAATGCCATTCACCATAATTTCATTCCCGGTGTGGATCCCTATGTGGAGAAAGGAAATCCCTCCAGTGGCTTATTGCCCTTTATCATTGA
>JAWLFL010000385.1:0-2669 GCA_041685605.1 Cyclobacterium sp.
GGAGGACATTTGGAAACAGATGCCGAAAGTACGTTTCAATCCATTCAATCCATGGTAAAACAGTTCGGCTTGGAATTTAAGGTATATCACTTTGATCTCTCGGTCAATCCTTCGGATTTCAGTGTTTTCGTGGATAGGCATCCCTCACTCCGTTCCATGGGAGGAGTGCCCAAATCGGGGACATATGTCCTGTTAAGCGATGGAAATCAGGTTTTTGGAGACCTGGCCTTGGATTACAGGGTGCAGGTAACTTCTGATGAAGGAAAAGCCAGTCATATCCGAGTGGCGGCTTGTAGTTATCCCTGGATCAGTAGTTTAAAATATTTGAACAACCTCTCGCGTAGTCTGAAGGGAAGCCCCCGCAGATCTGGGATACAACCGGAAAATTACCGCTTGGTGGTGAGAGATTATAGGATCAATGGGCATCCGATGATCAGTGGTCCGGTTACTTTGACTATTCCGCTGGAAGCCGTAGCGAGTCGCAGAATGCATGCTATCACCGAAACACTAAATGAACGCTTTTCGGATGGTTTGGTTTTTGATTTTGACGAATCGCTCAAAAGACTGATAATTAGCCGTCCATTTGACGACGAATTCAGCATTAGTTTCGTGGATATCACCTTAAATATCAACAGTCCGCTGTACACCTATACCCAGGATGGCATGGAAAAAGCAGATCAGTCCTTTCGGTTGGATGCTGTTCGCTGTGAGGAAGTCAGAAAGTACCGGCCCGCCACCTACCTGCAATTGCAGGAAGAGTTTGCTCCCGTAAATAAAGATGACGATTACGGAGCATATAAGGGAATGTGGCAGGAGTGGTACCGATTGATTGAACAGTTGAAAACGGATCCGCGGTTTACCGGAAGTAATAAGCCCCGAATACCCCAAAGCTTCGACGATTTGCCTGCCTCCCTGCAACGTATCATCACTCGGATTCGGAATGTCCTGCAGCAATCGGAAATCAGCCATCAACTTTACCTGACAGGAGACTGGGTGAGCGGCAGTTGGGCTAGTATAGAAATGATTAATGACTATCGAAACACCAGTAATACCAGTGATTTGATATTCCGATTTCTGAACTTGCGCTCTAAATTGCATGAAAAGGAACAGGCGACAAAAGCTTCCTTATTCATCGTTTTGACCAGCGAAGCTGATCGGGCCAGTATGGAAGCATTGATGGAGGACTGGACAGATGTAGCCGATATTTACATTGAGGGGCCTAGAACAGGAAATAGAAGAAGGGTAATTGATGGTATTGAAGAAAAAATCAGGCTATGAAAAGGGACCAAACGTACAAATTCCGGATGACGCTTGGTCCCTCATGGGCTTCTTTCCTAGTTCTACAGACTTTAATCTCTAATCTAGTAACGCAACGACTCAAAAGTGATGTAAACAACACAGAAGAACGCGCAATTTCCAGATACTTTGACTTTACGACTGCTTCCTATTCCATACTTAATTGCCAGTAAAATATGCTTTGTCTTGCGACTATGCAGGAATAAAAATACAGAAAAATAGTTACGAATCAAACCCATTATGCGTAAAAATGGCAACCATATTGTTCAAAAAGTTACCCTGGACATTTTTACCAATTCGACGGAAACAGGCAAACTCATGGAAAGAGAGGCGGCAACCTTTTTTTATCAGAAAATTCTGCCCCATCTGGAAGCTTATTTTGATGAATTGGAAGCGCAGCTGGGAAAACAGACGCTGGAGATACCCCGGCTTTCCTTAGATCTACAGTTCGAAACGCATGATTTTTTAAGGCAACCAAATTTTGAGAGGCCCATTCGCATGGCTATGAACGAGATTATTGGCGAATTGCCTGAATTACGTTCTCCCGTTGAACGTTTTGCCTACAAGTATAACGAAAATGGGAAACCAACTTCCCAGGCAAGAAGAAATGAACCCTTTCCCAAAGCAAAAAAAGAGAAAGGCCCACAGCTGAGGAAAAAAGAGGATCGGTTTTTTGAGGCTTGGCTGCACTTCCTTCAAACTGGTTTATTACCCTGGTGGTTCGAAGCCCAACCCGCAAAAGAAACGTTTCAAATGGCATTCCTGGTCTCTGAGCTCAAAGCCATTGGCAAACGGAAATCCTTCCTCCATAACCTGCAGTTTCCTCAGGTACGGTATCGACTGATTTCACAATATTCCGTTTCGGAACTGGGAGCTGTTCTATGGGAAGGTCTTAAAGACTGGGTGTCTCTGGAAAAGCCGGCAATGGAAGCCATTTTAGAAAAATTCCCGTCGAAGGAAAAGCATGTACTGGTGGGGATCTTGGTTACCAAGGGGTTTGATCATCTGAAGATGACAAGGGAGGCAGTAAAAATGGCTCGCTGGTGTAGCGAACGTGTTTCCCAGGAAGGTAAAAACCAGTTAATAAATGCAATTCTACCCTCGATTTCAGCGGAAGCTAGACGGGATTGGAGTACATTTCTAGAGAAAGGGGTACTTGTGAGGCCTGAGTCAGGAGTCGAAACGGAAAAGCAGGCATTTAGGGAGAAAGAGTTTGACGAATTAGAACCAGAGGAGGGGGTACAGGAAGATGAGCATTATGTGGATCGTTCCGGGTTAATTTTGATTCACCCCTTTCTGAAAGCCTTTTTTGCCGATTGCGGATTTTTGGATGAAAAGGGGAATCTTATCGAAAAAGAGTTGGCCGTTCATTC
>JAWLFL010000013.1:0-40547 GCA_041685605.1 Cyclobacterium sp.
GTGAAGTAGTTATTGGTGTTGTAATTGACAATTCTCACCCACCGGGAAGTACCATATCCATTGGTACCCTGCCCCGTAATGGTACGAGACCCGAAAAAGCGGTCGTCATTTTGATTGATGATATCTACTGCAAAATCAGACCTGAACTTCAAATTTTCAGAAAAAGAATATTCTCCAAAGATGTTGTTAATATTCCGATAACTCGTCGATAGCCAGTTGGCATTTTCCGAGTCGATCAGGCTATTGTAGTAGGTGGTGGTGGGACGGTCGTAAAGCACTCCGTTTTCATCCCGTATGGGGGTAATGGGCGCGAGTGCTACCAGTTGAATGGGATTATTGAACTGATTATCCTCCGGTAATCGGGTAGTCTCGGTCCTGGTCAAACTGAAATTCGCTCCTATGGTAAAACGATCCGATACTTTATGATCCAGGTTTAGCCTGCCGGAGATCCGCTCAAATTTATTCCGGATCATGATGCCATCTTGCTTGTCATAGGCGGTGGAAAAGTAAAACCGAGTAGACTC
The DNA here is from genome assembly GCA_041685605.1 of Cyclobacterium sp. Classification (GTDB taxonomy): domain Bacteria; phylum Bacteroidota; class Bacteroidia; order Cytophagales; family Cyclobacteriaceae; genus Cyclobacterium. Next base: position 525 of record JAWLFL010000013.1, read on the forward strand.
GTTGCCGCCATTTGCGGAAAAGTTCACGTTAGTAGTCCCGGCATCCGGGTTGAAAGCCTGTTCCTGCCAATTTGTATTCACCGTCCCATCCCGCCAATCGGTATGTCCCGCATAGCGATCCAGGCGATTTTCCACAAATTCAAGATCCGAATCCTCGTAATCGTCCGGATTGTTAATGGGGTCCAATCCATTTGCAAGATCGTTGTTGTATCCGGATTCCCGCATCAGTTCCACGTATTGAGAAGCATTTAGAAATTCATTTTTCCGGGTGGGGCTACTTACTCCCCGCTGAATCCCCACGTTAAATTTGGTCTTACCAGCGGTACCACTTTTTGTGGTTATCAACACCACTCCATTGGAAGCCCTGGCTCCATAGATCGCTGCGGCAGAGGCATCTTTTAACACTTCAAAGGATTCGATGTCGTTGAAATTAATGTCCGCCATTGGATTGCTTTTTCCGATCGTTCCAGCGGAGGTGACCGGAATCCCATCAATGACGTAAAGCGGTTCATTTCCGCCAGAAATGGACGTGGTACCCCTCACTCTGATTTTAACTCCTTCGCCTACCTTGCCACTAGAGGATTCCACAAATACTCCGGACATTCTTCCCTGGAGGGCTTCCTGAAAGGTAGGTACCGGAACATTCGCGATCTCCGAGCCTTTTAAAGAGGCGACGTTGCCCGTCAAATCTCCGCGGGTAACGCTTCCATAGCCGACGACCACTACTTCTCCCAGCGTTTTGGCATCCGGTAGCAGGGTGATGTCTATCGTGCTTTGGTTTCCTACCGACACTTCCTGGTTTAAAAAGCCAATGTAGGAGAATACCAGGATTTCTTCATTGGCGACATTGATGGAATAACTTCCGTCTATGTCAGTTACTGTTCCCCGGTTTGTTCCCTGAACGCGGACGTTTACTCCCGGTAAGGTCATGTTATCCTCACCAGAAATAACCGTTCCCGAAATGGTTTTATTTTGGGACCACCCTGCCATTGGCAAAGCCAATAAGAGTGTCACCAAAAAGAGTACACTTTTTTTCATACTATTAATAGATTAGGTTTTTTTAACACTTTTAGGCCAGTTTGGGTGAACTGCTCACAAACACAGAATAATCAGCTGTTGTAATTAATTGCCAAACAGTAAATTGGCATGTGATTAATGTACAAAGTTAAATTAAAATTGTCAAATAAATAAACCAGGTGTTATTTGCTTACTTTTTTACAAAAAAATAATCTATTTTTCAAGACATTAGTTTTGTTTTTGCCATAAACAAAAAAAACCGAGCTTCTCTGAAACCCGGATTTCCATCCATTAATTTAACCCAAATATTTTAAAATCTGTACCTGCCGCTGACCATAACGAAGCGGGTTTCTCTTTTGGCATAAAAGGTTTGTCGGAAGGTGTTGGTTAGGCTATTTCCTGCAAACCTTCGTGTATCAAAAACGTCCCGAAGGCTTATTGAAAGGGCTCCTTTATTCTCCCAAAAACTTTTTTGAACGTTTACGTCCATGTAATATTGAGACAGATCCTTTCCCTGTGCCTCTATCTCAGCAGATTCATAGTTACCTACAAGCTGAAAGCTAAATCCTTTGGGCAGCTCGAAGCTGTTCATTAGCTTGGAATTCCAGGCAAAGCCCTGGTTGACAAATTCCTCGCCGATATTCGAACCATCTACCCGTATCCGGAAAGCAGTGACACTTCCATTGACGTTCCACCATGGAGTGATATCTGTAATACCTATAAACTCCACCCCATAAGATTCAGCCGTATTTAGGTTTGCGGGTTGAGAATAAGAGATTCCGTTTTCAATGATGGTAACAAAATCCAACTGCCCATCCACGTGCCGGTAAAATAAATTAGTAGTCAGGCTAGAATTTTCAAAGTTGGCCAGGTGCCCGAATTCCAGTGAATGTATCATTTCGGGCTGCAAATTGGGGTTTCCACGGCGCACACTTAGGGAGTCAGTAATATCCGGAAAGGGATTTAGCCTCCAGGAAGTGGGCCGGTCTATTCTTCTGCTGTACGAGAATTTAAGAGAATTCTCTTCATTCAATTTGTATAGGGTTTGCAAACTGGGGAACAAATTAAAATAGTTCTGCTGATTCGTTTCCCCGGTATTGGCCAAATAGGTATCTACATAGGTATATTCCCCCCGCAAACCTGCTGTGTATTCAAAACGCTTTGACGAGCCGGAGTAAATTAAATAGCCAGCGTGAATCTGATCGTTGTACACAAAACGATTACTTACCTCCGGGTCGGGAACAAAGTCCTGGATGTTTTCTTCAAAGCGGGTATAAATGTAATCGTTATCAAATTTCCGAATGGTAGACTTCAGCCCTGCCTCTACCTTTGCTCCCGAAGCAAGTGGAGTGGTATAATCTGTCTGAATAACGGTTGTGTATCGTTTTTCATCTGTGAATGCCCGTTCTCTGCCATTAAGATTTTCTTCCAGGGGCTCCGAGCTATTCCTGAAGATATCGATTCTCTGTATTTTATATTGATTTCGATAGGAATTGCTAGCCACTACTTTGAAGCTCTTGTCAGGACTATCAAAGGTTCGTTCGTAGATCAAGGCATTGTCTATGCCATCATCCGCCTCGGTTTCCCGGTTTCTTCGGACATATTCCAATACCAGATCGTTGGATTCAACATCCCTTAGATCAGAATATAAGGTATTCACCTGACTATCGTCACTGGACTGAAAAAAGCCCTCGTAACTGATGATGTTATTTCCAAAGTAATAATCGCCTCCAAAATTGAGATTATGACCGAGGTTTTCACTCGTAGAATTGGTGTTTTGATCGAGTATTTCACCGTCCTCAAATATTTCCCGTTCGGTTCGCCGCTCCCCAATAGAACGCCACCTTCGGAAGTTGTAACCGCCAAAAACATTGTACTTCAGTGTGCGGTGGTTAATATTGACACCTGCGTTCATTCTACCTCTGGTGCCATAGGTTAACTCCCCATTTCCGTGGGTACCTAAGCTTTGACCCTTTTTCAAAATAATATCGATTACCCCGGCCTCTGCTTCCGCATCATACCTGGCGTTTGGATTATTGATAATTTTTATCTGTTCGATTGCACTGGCGGGAATCTGATCCAGGTTTTGGGTTAGTGAGGAATTTCTACCATTGATCAGGACATTTGTCCCTGAGCTTCCTCTTAGGGTGATGGCTCCATCCTCCGAGACACTGACTGATGGGGTATTCCTGAGAATATCCAGCAGGGTACCACCTAAGTTGGATAAATTTTGGCTGGGGTTAATGGTAAGTCCCTCTGCATCGGATCGAATCGGAAACTTTGACGATTGGACGACTACTTCTTCCAGGTCTTGGTTTTCCGGAATCAGTTCGATTGGGTCCAATACCCGATTTTTTTGGAGGCTAATCGCTACCTCTTTTTCATCGAATCCAATTAGAAAAAAACGAAGAATGTATTCTCCGGTCGGGGCACGTAGTGTAAATTCTCCTTCATCGTTGGAGTCGGAAAAGGTGAGCGGTCGTTCTTCACCCGGTTTGTAGAGGGCAACTTGTACAAAGGAAAGCGGATCATTGGTCCCCCCGTCTATCAGACTTCCCCTTACCGAGAATTCCCCGGTTTGTCCATACCCTTTCCCGGCAAAAGCCAGGAAAAGGATACAGAGACTTAGATGATATAGTTGGTTTAGTTTCATGGTTGTTACTGTTATGATACAAGTATAAGCAGACAATCTGATTCAATTTTGAAGTTGAATGCTTACCCGATGTTCTTCTTCAATAAATTGATAGTCGAGGATAAAACCATGAATCCTACAAATTTGTTGAACAATAGATAATCCCAGGCCAATGGACTCGCTGTTTGGATTTCCTTTTTTGAACCTATCCAAATATTCAGAAACGTCGGCTTTGGGTTTTTTTCCTTTGTTTCTGAAATTCAGTTCGTTAGGTGTTGCTTCGATCTTAATATACCCCGGCTTTTCGTTGTGCTTAATGGCGTTACTAAGTAGGTTATCGATCAGCATCTCAGCCATGTATGGATGCATTTCAATTTTGATGCCCGGTTCTATTTGGTGATGAAGGGAAATGTTTTTAATAGCTACCAATTCATCATACCCAGCGATGGAATTTTTTAGCAAATCAGATAAATCCACCTGCTGGTTTCCTTCAAATTCCTGGTTTTCCAATTTGGCTAAGGTTGCTAAGGAATTTACAATTTTCCTCATCTTTTGAGTGGATTGGTAAGCCGCTGCTATCCATCTTGCCTGTTGGTCGGTAATGGGACTATTCAGCAAAAGCTCCAGCTTACCGAATGTAATGGCGATGGGGGTTTGTATTTCATGCGAAAGGTTCTCTGAAAATTCCTTCACAATTTTATAATCACCTAGCATGCGTTCAGACATTCTATTGAGAAACGCATGCAATTTTTCAAATTCTTCTATTCGGCTTGGTTCAAAAACCAGCGGTTGATTCTCTTTAAAAGTAAATTCTCTGATTTTAGTTAAGCTGGAATGGAAGGGTTGAAGGATTTTTTTGGAAACCAGCCTGCTGGTAATGGCAATAAAAATCAAAAGCAATAGAAATATGGCTACCATGGTTTGCACAACGGTCTCCGTAATGTCATCAGACTCAATCATGATATTGTACATAGACATGTAGTAATGCTTGCCATTTATCAAATAGGACCTACCCGCTTTAACCTGTCGTTCCACTTGCTCTAAAGGTTCGTGCCAAGCCAGTGTATCGCCCTGCTGAAAGGGAATCAAAGCCTGATCCACTGGCAGCTCCCTGATTTCCAGCCGATTTTTGCTCAGACTGGAAGGATTATCCATGGACTCCATTTTCCGGGCATAGCGGTCGAGTTGCCGTTCCAGCTCCCGACCCTGCTCAAAGTCAATCTCGGACTCCAGCTTATAAAAAATAAGTACGCCCCCGATCAAAAATACAATAATCGATATTCCCAAATACCAAATGGTAAATTGATTGATTAACTTCATTCTTTCGTCGTGTTGAACTTATAGCCGATTCCATAGACGGTCTCTATATAATCGGTGCCGCCCGCCTGGCAGATTTTTTTTCGGAGGTTTTTTATGTGCTGGTATACAAAATCAAAATTGGCCAGGTCATCGGTATAATCTCCCCAAAGGTGCTCGACGATCGCCTGCCTTCCCAGGACACGGTTTTTGTTGGTAAGGAAAAACACCAGCAAATCAAATTCCTTTTTGGTGAGCTCAAGAAGGGTTTGATTTACTGTCACCTCCAGGTTTTCGGGATTTACCTGAATTTCATTGAAAATCAATTTATCCGTTCCCCCGAGCTGATTCCTTCTGTAAAGTACCTTTAGGCGGGCATGAAGTTCAGCCAAATGAAAGGGCTTTGTCATGTAATCGTCCGCGCCTAAATCAAGTCCGTCTAATTTGTCCTGGAGCGAATTCTTGGCTGAAATGATTAAAATATTACTGCTTTTCTGATTTTTTTTGATAAAACCAATCAGATCCAGACCGTTTCCGTCCGGTAACATGATATCCAGTATTATGCAGTCGTAATGATAGACTAATAGCTTATCCTGTGCATCGAAACAATTGCCGCAGAATTCGCATGCAATCCCTTCTGATTCCAGAAATTCCCGAATGTTATTCGAGAGCTCTAATTGATCCTCAATAAGCAGAATTTTCATCGATCGAATTTCGTCTTCATTTTTGAAGCAAATTTGAAGTGAATAATGCCTCTGTAGGTATATAGTGTTGGGTAGTAGCAATAAAAAATCCCAAAACAAGAAGAGGTGTCATCCTGTTTTGGGATTAATGGCTACCGGTTATACTAGCCTAAATGGAGAAACTTTCGCCGCAACCACAGGTTCTGGAGGCATTGGGATTCACAAATTGAAATCCTTTTCCATTCAAACCGTCACTAAATTCCAGGGTAGTCCCCGCCAGGTAAAGTAAACTCTTCCTGTCTACAATTATCTTTACGCCATTATCTTCGAATACATGGTCTGTTTCTGAAGTACTGCCATCAAAACCCAAGTCGTACATGAGTCCCGAACAGCCGCCTCCTTTTACAGAAACCCTGATATTTTCTTCCTCTTTTCTATTCTCTTCCTGCTTCAACTCTAGGATTCGATCCTTGGCTTTTTCTGAAACGATGATCATCTCTTTTAAAATTTAAATTGGCATGCTCATTTAATAATAGTAAACCGAGTGAGCCCAAAATTAATTCCATCATGGGCCATTACAAAGGTAATAAAATCGGGATACAATGTAAATCGCTCTGTTTGTCATTTTAACTCGTATGGAAGAAGGCACAGCCCTGGGAATTCAAAGAAGCTCCTGCCGGATCTGATGACCGGAAGAAAGCGACTTGAAACCCCTGTCGCATGCCCCTGAAACTTAGATGCACCGGCATCATTGGTTCGGCTGCAAATTAATCGTATTTTTACATTTTGAAAATTAGGCTGAAGTATTTAAATCACCGCGCCAGTATTAAGATTGTATGGATAAAGAGCAAAGAACGGAAATAGAAACGATCGGGGAATTTGGATTAATTGATTTAATTCGTAAAAATACCTCTCTAAAACAGCCTGGGTCGGTAAAAGGGATTGGTGACGATGCGGCGGTATTGGGTCCAACGGATTTGGTTCGTGTGGTGACTACGGACATGCTCCTGGAGGGAGTCCATTTTGACCTGTCCTATATTCCGCTCAAGCATCTTGGCTTTAAGGCTGTGGCCGTAAATGTCAGTGATGTAGCGGCTATGAACGCCATTCCCACCCAAGTCACCATTAGCATCGCCCTTTCCAACCGGTTTTCGGTGGAGGCAGTTGAAACCTTCTACCAGGGAGTTAATCTGGCGGCCGAACATTACAACATCGACGTAATTGGAGGAGATACTACCGCTTCCAGATCAGGGCTGGTCATCAGCATCACCGCTATAGGGGAAGCTAAAAAAGAGCAGATTAGTTATAGATCAGGAGCAAAGGTCAACGACATCATTTGTGTCACCGGAGATTTGGGAGGGGCATTTATGGGGCTCCAGGTATTGGAAAGAGAAAAGCAGGTTTTCTTATCAGACCCCAACATGCAACCCAAACTGGATGCCTACCCATACATTACCGGCAGGCAATTGAAACCGGATGCCCGAATGGATATCATTCACGAACTGCGTGAACTGGGTCTGGTGCCCAGCAGCATGATGGATATCTCCGACGGGTTGGCTTCCGAACTGTTTCACATTTGCAAGGCATCGGATGTAGGGGTGGCGATATACGAAGATAAGCTGCCGATGGATAAGCAGACCTACGATACCGCCCTGGAGTTTAACCTGGATCCCATTACTTGCGTGCTAAATGGGGGAGAGGATTACGAACTCCTGTTTACGATTGATCAGAAAGACTTCCCCAAATTGGAGAAGCATCCGGATATCCACTTTATAGGCCATGTGATGGCTCCCGATGAGGGCAAACTCTTAATTACGAAAAGCCAAACGGCTGTGGCACTAAAAGCACAGGGTTGGAAGCACTTTTGACCTGCATAACCCAGCGAATGGAATTCATTCGTTAGGGTAAGGGATGTACAGAAAATTGGTGAAGGTCTCATCAACCACGAATAGGCAACAAAACTCATCAGGGTCCTTATAGGTGGCTTTAAACTGTTCCAAAGCATCCTCTTGGATCAATTTTCGTTGGATAAACTCATCCAGATAGGTAATGTAATAATTCCAGTCTATGGGCTTTTCCCTGTTACTGAGAAAAAGCTGCCCAATGGGTTGTTCTTCCTTGCTGATCGGGAAAATGGGGTATTCAGAAAAGCCCCTTTTTCTAACCTGGTAGGAGGCTTCTTTCAGATTCTCACAGATTTTGATAAAATCACTGCTGATGGTTCCAAGATACTTCCCATTGAGTTCCGGATCGTTATCGTTACTGATCATCATTGCTTTTTAATTCTAGTAATACTACGTTTTCTACATGATAGGTTTGCGGAAACATGTCTACCGGCTGAATCCGTTTTACATGATATTTGGTGGAAAGCAGGGCTACGTCCCTTGCCTGAGTTGCCGGATTGCAGCTCACGTATACAATTTTGGGTGCTTCCAAATGGAGCAGCATTTCGACCACGTCCTCGTGCATCCCTGCCCGGGGCGGGTCGGTAATGACCACATCCGGTTTCTGATGTTGGCTTACAAAGGATTCGTTAAGAACCGCTTTCATATCGCCAGCATAGAACAGCGTATTGGTGATGCCATTGAGCAGGGCATTTTCTTTCGCATCGGCTATCGCAGGTTCCACGTATTCAATGCCAATTACCTGCTGCGCATTCCCGGCAACAAAATTGGCAATGGTGCCTGTTCCGGTATATAGATCGTAAACCGTTTCCTCACCCGTCAATCCAGCAAATTCCCTGGCAACCTGGTATAAACGATAAGCCTGCTGTGAGTTGGTCTGGTAGAACGATTTTGGCCCGATTTTAAACCGAAGCCCCTCCATGGTTTCTTCGATATGGTCTTTCCCAGCGTACACATGTACATCCAAGTCCTGGAAAGTTTCGTTTTTCTTAAGATTGACGATGTACAACAAAGAGGTAATCCCTGGAATATTTTCTTTTAAAAAGCGCATTACTTTTTCGATTCCATCCGGATCATCCTCGCCAAACTGAACAATAACCATCACCTGGTCTTCCTGTGCCGTACGAATGATGAGGTTTCTCAAAAGACCTGTCTGACCGATAATGTCATAAAAAGAAAGGTTTTCAGCCAAGGCGAAATCCCTCAGGCCATTTCGGATTTCATTTGAAAGCGATCCCTGCAGGTAGCAATGTTTAATATCCACGATCTTGTCAAACCGCTTGGGAATGTGGAAACCCAGGGCATTTCGTTCAAAATCCTCTCCCGAATCGATTTCTTCACGGGTCAGCCAACGGTTGTTGGAAAAAGTAAAGTCCAGCTTATTCCGGTAATAGCGGGTGTTCCCGGCACCAATAATGGGCATTACGTCCGGCAAGGGAACTTTGGCTATGCGTTGGAATTGGTCCACCACCTGCTGTCGTTTGTAGGCCATTTGGAGTTCGTACGAAATATGCTGCCATTTACAGCCTCCACAAGTGCCAAAATGCTCACAAAAAGGAATGACCCTGTCTGGAGAATGTTCGTGAATGTGAATGGCCTCAGCTTCCATAAAACTGCTTCTTCCGCGGGTTACCCGGGCATCCACCAGGTCGCCGGGTGCCACATTGCTCACAAAGACCACTTTTCCCTCATGATGTCCGATACATTTTCCTTCTGTCGCTATTCGCTCTATTTTAAGGTTATGAAGGACCTTATTTTTCATTTTCCTTGACATAGGTTGCAAAATTAGTCAATTTCGATCAAAGGGATTTACTTTGCATCGCTTGCTTTCATCTTTTTGAATAACTTGTAACCTAAACTACATGGATGTAAAAAATAAAGTGGTCGTCATTACGGGCGCTACTTCAGGAATTGGTACTGCTTGTGCCCGGACTTTTGGTAAGGCAGGTGCCCGAATATGGATCACCGGCCGAAGTCAGGTAAAACTCGATGCTGCCCTCGTAATGCTTCAGAAAGAAGGCATTACCTGCGCCGGAGCGGTCTGCGATGCCGGAGACCCAGCACAAAACGAGCAAATGGTACAAGAAGTCTGTCAAAAATTTGGGGGAGTGGATTTATTGATCAACAATGCCGGGATCAGCATGCGGGCCCTTTTCAGGGATCTTGATTTAGAGGTATTTCACCAGGTGATGGCTAGTAACTTCTGGGGGACCGTTTATGCCACCAAATACTGTTTGGAGGAAATCATTAAGAATAAAGGTGCTATTATTGGTGTGTCGTCCATCAATGGTTTCAGGGGAACTCCAGCCAGGACCGCTTACACCGCCAGCAAATTTGCCATGAACGGGTTTCTGGAAGCCCTTCGGACGGAAGTAATGAAGCTGGGTGTACACGTTTTGGTCGTTTGTCCGGGATTCACCGCGTCCAACATCCGTAATAACGCCCTTACGGCAGATGGAAGTCCTCAGAAAGAATCTCCCAGGGACGAAGAGAAAATGATGACGGCCGAGCAGGTGGCCGAGTCCATTTTGAAAGCGTTGATCAAAAGAAAAAGAGATTTGGTGCTGACCAGGCAAGGAAAACTGGCCTCATTTTTGAATAAATGGGTACCAGGAATCATGGATCAGGTGGTGTACAATCACATGGCAAAAGAAAAGGACTCACCCTTTAAATAAAAACGGATGCTCAAGGATGTTTTTAAGGTTTACCTGAACCGTTTGGTTGATCTCTCTTCGAATAACCGGTCCATTTTTCTTCCAAAAATCATCCAGTATCAGATGATAGATCTGAAAGATTTTCATTTTTTGAATAATCATCCTTCCTTCTTTTATATCACTGAGTTGCTGGGCAGGAAGCGGAGCATACCGCTGATTCAGGTATTGGACTCAAGAGATAAAAACGTTAACCAGCTTTCACTGCGGTTGAAGCGCCTGCAGCATCAGGTTAGATTTGCGGTAGAGGAAACAGGCGAAAAAAGCCTGTTCGTTGGTTGGCCTTTTGTGGAAGGCAAATTGGGAAACGAGCAGCTGATCCGCTGTCCGTTGATTTTTTTTCCGGTCGATTTGGTGCTGGAAGATAAAACCTGGTACCTGAAGAAGAGCGTCGGAGAATTACCCTTTCTGAACCCTTCTTTTCTATTGGCTTACAGCCAGTCACTTGGCAAGCCGTTTGACAAGGAATGGCTGGAGCTTTCCATGGAAGATTTCAGCAAGGATCCCATGGGTTTCCGAACGGATCTTTATCATTACCTGAAAAATCAGGTAGAATTGAACTTCAATCGGGAAATCTACCAGGATAAATTGTCGTTTTTTCCCGATCAAAACCGGGAGTATTTTGAGCAAACCTTTGACACGGGAATTCTTCGTCTTCAACCTTACGCGGTGGTGGGACAATTTTCGCAGAAAAGTTCTTTTTTGATGGACGATTATGAGCAGTTGATGCTAAGCGTCGGTCAGACGGATTTAGAGGAATTATTTTCCGACAAATTCGGGAACCAGGAAAGTTCCCTGCATCAAGCACAGGAAAACAACCTGTACACCACCTTTCCCATGGATGCCAGCCAGGAAGAAGTGATCAAGCATGTAAAATCCGGAAATTCCTGCGTGGTCCAAGGCCCTCCGGGCACCGGCAAATCACAACTTATCTGTAACCTGGTAGCAGACTTTACCTCTCGGGGGAAAAAAGTGCTGGTGGTTTCTCAAAAACGAGCCGCATTAGATGTGGTGTATGAAAGGCTGGCATCCCAGGGAATGGCTAATTTTACCGCTTTGATCCATGATTACCGCGGAGACCGAAAAGAAATTTATAAGAAAATTGCCCATCAGATCAGCTCGCTTGAAAATTACCAGGCCTTAAACCGGTCCCTGGATGCCATACAGTTGGAACGAACATTTAGCCAAATGTGCCGGAATATCGAGAAGTATTCCGATTTTTTTGACGAATACAAACAGGCACTATTTGACCTGAAAGATTGTGGTGCTCCGGTTAAAGAACTGTACCTGACCTCTGATTATGGCGAGGAAGGAATAGATTTGACCCAGTTTTATCGTTTTTTCAAGCTGGATGAACAGGATGCGTTTTTGAGTGATTTCGAACAGTACCAATACTACTATCGAAAATTTCAGGTCGCTTCTTCATTCTGGCTACACCGGGTTAATTTCGCTGAAATGGGTCCTGAGGCCGTGCGGGGAGTCTCCGGAACTTTTCAGGAACTCTCGTCCGTAAAACAGACGGCGAAAAAAGACCTGGATTCCATGCTCGCCGATACGTTTGAATACGGACTTATTTATCAATCTTTTCAGCAAAAAGAAAAGATTGAAACCTTAATAAAAACCATCAACAGTCCGGAAATTTTTGAAAAATTTAAAGTTTTTATGAGCAAAGACCCGGCCGAGCTGGACAGGTTGTGGTTGGAAAATAAAGTGGATATGGTTCGCAAGCTACTTTCGGAGGAGGGAGTGGAATGGGAAATCGGAGACAACGAGGTGGAAGAAGTGCTAAATAAAGCGGTTCAGGCAAGCAAACAGGTAGAATCCTGGTATGGCAGGATGGCGGTAAGTCTGGATGGAAAAAAATATAAAGAGGTACTTTTGCTGCTCGAAAAAAATGACCTGAGACGGGAAAAGAAGGATATCCGGCTTTTGATTCAAAAATTGGAGAACCGGATGAACCTGAATCATCAATACACCTTGCTGGCGCAAAAGTCATGGATAAAGCTTCCGGAAAAACCATTTTCCATTCATTCTTTTAACCAAATGGCGACCGTACTGGTGAAAGCAATGAACGCCCGTTTTCTCATGCATGAGTTAGGGGTGTTGGCATCTTACTTTTTTAAATCGCAATTCTCGTATTCTCATTTTCAAAACCTGTTAGAGGGAGTAACGATTATCAACGATTGGGTGGAGGCCCACTTTGATACCTGGAGAAAGTACCTAAGTGAAATCCAGATCAAGCATTTATTGAGTTCAGCAGATGAGGAAAAACTTAATGAGGTAAAGGAAGGCCTTGCCAAAGACGTGGATGAATTGATCCGATTTGACCGGCTCAGAAGTCAGATGGAAGACGATGCTAAAAAAGTAGCCGAAAAAATAATGGATGAGTATCCTCAGGCCGAATTTAGCGAGCTGAAATCCCTCTTTCTTTCCAGTCTCAAAGTAAGTTGGGTAGGACATCTGGAAGCAAAGTACCCCGTATTGAAGGAAATAAATGGTCCTCAGATTAAGAGCTATATCACTGATTTTGAGCATTCGGTAGAAGAAAAGTTAAAAACCGCTAGGTTTATCGTGGAATTGCGTCTGCGAGAAGGGGTTTGTCAGCATCTGGAATATAATCGCCTGAATAACCTTATTACCTACAGAGAGCTGGCTCACCAGGTGGGCAAAAAGAGGCAGATTTGGTCCGTAAAGAAATTAGTCTCGTATTATCGGGACGAAATTTTCAGACTGGTGCCGTGTTGGCTGGCTTCTCCGGAAACGGCCTCGGCCCTTTTTCCTCTGGATCAGGAGTTTGACCTGGTGATTTTTGACGAAGCTAGCCAGTGTTATTTCGAAAGGGGACTTCCCATGATGCTTCGTGGCAAGCAGGTGGTAGTAGCGGGTGATCGGCATCAGTTGCAGCCCTACGACCTTTACCAGACCCGATTCCAAGCGGAAGAAGAGGAACGCATGGAGCTGGAAATTGATGCGCTGCTGGACATGGCCTCCAAGTATTTCCCTACCTTTCATTTAAGCACCCACTACCGGAGTGCTACTTTGCCGTTGATTCATTTTTCCAATGAGCACTTTTATGAAGAGAAACTCTACATGTTGCCCGACAGGAAGGTGGTAAACAGCGGTCACAAGGGCATTCAACTGATTGAAGTAGATGGCGTCTGGGAAAATCAAACGAATCAGGCAGAGGCGGAGGAAGTACTGAATCAGATTCATATTCTGAGGGCCAAATTTCCGTTGGAAAGCATCGGGGTTATTACGTTCAATTATTATCAGATGCTTTTGATTATTGGATTGATTGAAGGGGATGAAAACCTCTCAGATGCTTCGCGGATACGGGTAAAAAATATAGAGAACGTGCAGGGAGATGAGTTTGACCGGGTCGTTTTTTCTACCGGTTATGCAAAAAATCCCGAGGGAAAATTCACGGCCAATTTTGGGCTATTGTCCAGAAAAGGGGGAGAAAACAGGCTTAATGTTGCCATTACTAGAGCCAGAAAGGAAAATATCCTGATTACCAGCCTGCGAGTCGGATACTTTAATGAACGCCACTTGCAAAACCCGGGAATCCGATTGCTTCGTGAATACATCCGCTACGCCGGTGTCATACAGGAGGGAGAAATGCCGGAAACCACGCTGCAGGTGCCGGGATATAACCGCAGTTGGTCATTGAAGGATCGACTAATGGGAACCTATGGAAATCATGAAGTGGGGGAAAATCCCTACCTGCGGGTGATGGACCTCGAGGTCAGGGAAGGTCAAAAAGCGGTAGCAGCTATTCTCACGGATGACCAGCGCTTCTTTTCTTCAAAGTCTGCTAAGGAAGCCTTTGTATACCACCCCCAGTTATTGACTTCCCGTAACTGGAACATCGTGTTTCTTTTTAGCCGGCAATATTGGTTGGACAAGGAGGATTTACTGCAGACCAAATTTTCTCAAGGGAATTTCTCCGGGGAAGACTCTTCCAGCTGATCCGGATATCACTCCACTGTCATGGCTTGGAGGGATCTCTTGGTTTTTCCGAATCCAGGGTTTTACTACTGCGCTGTTCCTCCGGTTATTTTTATTCCAACCGACTCTATCCCTCTTAGAGAATCTTTCCTCATATACTGGATTAAATGGAGGCTAGATCCGATAGGAACCTCCTTTCCGGGAAGGGTGTCGTATACCGTCCTTCTGTTTCCAAATCCTTTCCCCAGCGGAACCCCCGTTTTGGAGTCAAATAGTCCTATATTTAACAGTGAGTCCATTAAAACCGTTTGAAGGCTATCTTTGAGAAGGTACCTGACGTAAAGGTTATGGTATTCATAGGTGTCGTTGTACCGTATTCCTACCGAAGTGGTGACCGGCACGGTTGTTTCCAGGGAATCCACTTCAAACGATAGGGTATCCGTCACTATCCACCGCTGCGAGCTAATATCCTGAAATGACTCGTACAACCTGTCTTGATTGCAGCCAATTGAGACCGGTAAGGTCCAAAGTAAAATCCACAGGATTTGCCTCCTTTCGTTACTTATCATCAGCGGACCCTTTGTTAGGGTTGTTTTGTCCCCCCCTGTTTCGGTTAGGATTTGGTTTTCTTCTTCGATTACGCGGGTTATTTCCGGCTACTTTTGAATCAGAGCTTCCCGGTTTTTCCTGAGATTGTGAAGATTTTTCCGGCGAGTTTCGGTTTTTATTTCCGCGCTTCGGATTTCGATTATTTCGACGGGGCTTGTTCGGTAGAGCCCCTGCCTCTCCAGCCGACTGTTGCGGGTTGTTGGGGTTGGGTTTTCGGTTTTTCGGTTTTCGTTTCTTTTTTCTTTTGCCCTGGGAGAATTTTTTGTCTAATAACTCTAGGTCTTCATTGGTTTTATTTTGATCATATTCCCCTTCAAATGCCTTATCTTGCTTAAGGCTAAAGGGCGTAATCCCCTTTTCGTTTTGTTCAATGATTAGCTGTACACGGTCACAGTCTATGGAATGCCAGTTATTGTCGTCGTTATAACTAAACCACATTAACCTTCTGAAGATATCTGTTTTCTGGAGTTTGGCGGGACCTGCTTCGGTGAGCAGGGGCTTCTCAATTTTTGGAATATCCTTCAAGGCCATCAAATAGCTATCCAGCTCAAAATTAAGACAGCACTTTAACCGGCCACACTGTCCGGAAAGCTTGCTGGGGTTCAGCGACAGGTTTTGGTACCTGGCCGCAGAAGTCGTCACGCTTTTGAAATCATGAATCCAGGTAGCGCAACATAGTTCCCTGCCGCAGACACCGATACCTCCCAATCTGCCAGCCTCTTGCCTAAGGCTTATCTGCCGCATTTCGACCCGGATTTTAAACTCGGATGCCAGCAGTTTTATCAATTCCCGGAAATCAACCCGGTCATCGGCGGAATAATAGAAAGTAGCCTTGGAATTATCGGCCTGGTACTCCACATCGGAAAGCTTCATAGCAAGCTTGATTTCATCGATAATCTGCTTACTCCGGTAGATGGTGGGGATTTCCCTGTTTTTTGCTTCCTGCCATTTTTCCAGGTCTTTTTGGGTGGCTACCCGGTAGATACCTGTGATGTTATCGTCATTTTTCACCTTCCTTTTCTGCATCTGCAGCCGGACCAGTTCGCCCTGCAGGGATACATACCCGATGTGATGTCCGTTCGGTACGTCCACGACAACGGGGTCACCCGTAGTCAGCTGCAAAAGGTTGGTGTTTCTAAAATAGTCCTTTCTTCCTCCTTTAAATTTTACTTCGACAACATCGAATTTATCTACTTCTGGTATTCCCATGTGAGAAAGCCAGTCGAACGTATTCATTTTATTGCAATCCTCTGTACCACAGCTTCCGTTATTCTGGCATCCGCCAACGGCATTGGCATCGGTACTGCAATTGGTGCATCCTGACATAATTCTATCTATTTATAGGGAGTTTCCTCCTCGTGAAAATAGGGAGTCAATTCAATTTCCGAGTTCCAGAATGTCCTGTCCGATATCCTTCCGGAAATTGACCATTTCCCAACTAATTTGGTTTACCCGCTCGTAGGCGCTTCTTATGGCTTCTTCCGTGGTTTCACCCAATCCGGTTATTCCCAATACCCTTCCCCCATTCGTAGCCACTGCTCCGGAGCCTGTAGCTTTCGTCCCTGCATGAAACGTAACGGTTTGGGCAGGCCCTGGTTTTTCCAGTCCAGAAATGATTTTACCCTTTTCGTAAGCACCGGGGTATCCGCCAGCCACCATGACAACCGTGGCGGTTTTGGTGGAAGCGGTTTGAAGTTTATAATGTTTTAATTTTTTTTCCGCAATGGCTTGTAATAATTCTACGAAATCACTTTCTATTCTTGGAAGAACAGCCTGCGTCTCAGGATCGCCCATGCGTACATTGTATTCGATGACGTAGGGCTCACCTTTCATATTCATAAGCCCGATAAACAGAAAACCTCTGAAATCGATACCTGCTTTTTTCAGGCCCTTGATAGTGGGCTGGACGACTTTTTCTTCCACCTTTTTCATAAAATCCGCACCGGCGAAAGGAACGGGGCTAATGGCCCCCATACCGCCGGTATTGGGACCGGTATCCTTTTCTCCTATGCGCTTATAATCTTTAGCTTCCGGAAGAATCTTGTAATTTTCGCCATCTGTGGCCACGAATACAGATAGCTCGATGCCGTGCAAGAAGGTTTCTACCACTACTTTGGAGGAGGCTTCTCCGAATTTTTGTTCCACAAGCATCTCCTTTAAGCTGGCCTCAGCCTCAGAAAGGCTGGCACATATCAACACTCCTTTTCCAGCCGCCAATCCGTCGGCTTTGAGAACTATGGGCAGGTCTTGAGTTTTCAGGTAGTTGATTCCCTCTTGCAGGCTATCCGCTGTGAACGTGGCATAAGAAGCGGTAGGAATACCGTTCTCCCTCATGAATTCTTTGGAAAAATCTTTGCTTCCTTCCAATTGTGCCCCGGCCTTGCCGGGCCCAACGATGGGGATGCCGGCTGTTTTTGGATCTGCAGCAAAAAAGTCGCGCAAACCGCTTACCAAAGGCTGCTCAGGACCGACCACCAATAAGTGCACCTCCTGTTCCAGGCAAAAATTACGGATAGCAGGGAAATCATCTACAGCAATGGAAATATTCTGCCCTAGAGCATGCGTTCCGGCATTTCCCGGAGCAATCCATAATTTTTTACAATGTGCACTTTTATTTATTTTCCAGGCAAAGGCGTGTTCCCTGCCACCGCTTCCTAAAAGCAATATGTTCATGTATGTATCTATTAATTGGCGTGATCTGAAATAAATTTAATTCGGTACACCCTTACTTCCTCCTCAGAGAAGTCTTCCTCCTCCAGTTCTGCCATGGCTTCCCGGATTTTATCAGATTCTGCCGTCATAAAATAATCATGGAGGGTTTCTTCTCGCTCGTCATCCATGATATTTTGTATGTAATAATTAATGTTCAATTTGGTGCCGCTGTAGATGATTTGCTCAATCTCATGAAGCAAGTCACTCATGCTAATGTTTAGATTAGAGGCGATTTCATCCAAATCTATTTTCCGGTCGATTTGTTGAATGATGGTGATTTTTACCTTGGATCGGGTACCGGAGGTTTTTACCACCACATCGGAGGCGGTTATGATTTCGTTTTCCTCTACATAGTTCTCGATTAGCCGTAAAAAACTGGCCCCGAATTTAGTGACTTTACCCATCCCCACGCCATTGATCTGAGCAAGTTCTTCCCTACTCGTGGGATAGACCGTCGCCATTTCTTCCAGGGAAGGATCCTGAAAAACCACATATGGAGGCAGGTTTTTGACTTTTGCTACTTTTTTCCGTTCTGCTTTTAAAAGTTCAAAAAGCTTCTCGTCGTAGGCCTTCCCCATACTGTTCATTTCCTCAGCAGATACGGTTTCCGCCATCTCTTCGAAATTATGGTTCTTACTCAGTGTGACAGGGTAAGGGGCTTTTAAAAAGGACTCACTCTTTTTGGAGAGCAAAATAATGCCGTAATTTTCTATGTCCTTTTCCAGTAATCCAAAAATCATCGCCTGGCGAATGACCGTCTTCCAGTGGGTCTCATCCTTATCCTTTCCGACTCCAAAGGTGGAAAGCTTATCGTGATCGTAGCTCTTGATGTATTCATCAATTTCACCCCGAATAAGCCCAACGATATGATCCATGCTAAATCGCTGATTGGTTTCCTTTACGGCTTCAATGGCGATGGTGATGTCTTCCTGCCCATCGAAGGTTTCCTTGGTTTTTTTACAATTGTCGCAAAAGCCACAATCTTTATCCAGGGTTTCCCCGAAATAGTGGAGCAGGAAGCGTCGTCTACAAACCGAACTTTCGGCATAGGCTGCCATCTCCTGCAGCAGTACTTTTGCGTTTTCCCGCTCGTTGACAGGTTTATCCTTATTAAATTTCTCCAACTTCATGATGTCCTCATAGCGGTAAAACATGAGGCAATGCCCTTCCAGGCCATCCCTGCCCGCTCTTCCGGTTTCCTGGTAGTAGCCTTCCAGTGATTTGGGTACATCGTAGTGGATCACGTATCGGACATCGGGTTTATCAATACCCATACCGAATGCAATGGTAGCGACAATGACATCCACTTCTTCATTAAGAAAATCATCCTGATTTTTTACCCTCACATGTCCATCCAGACCGGCGTGGTAGGGAGACGCTTTGATTCCATTTACCTGTAATAACTCGGCAATTTCCGTTACTTTTTTTCGGCTCAGGCAATAGATAATTCCAGACTTCCCTTTTTGGGATTTGATGTATTTGATGATTTCTTTTTTGGCCTCATTTTTTACTTTCGGCCGTACCTCGTAATACAGGTTGGTTCGGTTGAAGGAAGATTTAAAAAGATCTGCCTCTTCCATTTGAAGGTTTCGCTGAATATCCTGCTGAACCTTAGGCGTGGCCGTGGCCGTCAGCGCAATGACCGGTAAATTATCTCCTATCTGAGAAATGATGGATTTAATTTTTCGGTATTCCGGCCTGAAATCATGACCCCATTCTGAAATGCAATGTGCCTCATCGATCGCTACAAAACTGATGGAAGCATTTTTTAGAAATTGCACATTTTCTTCCTTTGTAAGGGATTCAGGTGCCACATAAAGGAGCTTGGTAAGCCCTGCAGAGACTTCGCGTTTTACCCGATTGGATTCCGATTTGCTTAAGGTCGAATTTAGAAAGTGGGCATTAATTCCAAAGGTGTTAAGTTGATCCACCTGGTTTTTCATCAATGCGATCAAGGGGGAAATGACGATAGCGGTACCGTCTTTGGAAACAGCGGGCAGTTGGTAGCAGAGAGATTTCCCTGCTCCTGTTGGCATGATTACAAATGTATTATTCCCCTTGAGTATGTTTTCAACGATGCGTTGTTGGTTTCCCCGAAACTGATTGAAACCAAATATTTTTTTTAGATTATCTTTTACTGCGTTATCCACTACACGAATAGTTTAATGAGTTGCTACATGCCAATCATTAAAGTTTAAGGTAAATCTTTTCTACCTTTATACAAAAATAACAATTAACAACTCTAAAATTGAATTTACTAAAAAATATTAAAAACAAGGCAATTAAAGTGCTTCAAAACGAAGCCGATGCACTATTAAATCTGATCCCTCACATTGGAGATGATTTTGAGGCCTGCGTGCAGGATTTATGGCAGGCATCCGGTAGGGTGGTGGTCACCGGAATTGGAAAAAGTGCCATTGTGTCAAATAAAATTGTGGCGACCTTGAATTCTACAGGGACTCCTTCTTTATTTATGCATGCAGCCGATGCAATTCATGGCGATTTAGGTATGATAAAAAAAGAAGATTTTGTAATATGCGTATCCCAAAGTGGTAATACACCGGAGATTAAAGTTTTAGTCCCCCTACTTAAGCAGCTGGGAAATAAGTTGATAGCACTGGTGGGTAACCGGGACAGCTACCTGGCGAAACAAGCAGATTATGTTTTATTTACCGGGATCGAGGAGGAAGCCTGTCCCAATAATCTGGCACCGACCACCAGTACCACGGTTCAGATGGCCATGGGCGATGCACTGGCTGTGTGCCTGCTTTCTGCCAGGGGGTTTACGGCCGAATCTTTTGCCCGGTTTCATCCTGGTGGAGCCTTGGGCAAACAACTTTACCTGAAGGTAGGAGACCTGATGGACAGGTCCCTGCTACCGCTGGTAGCGGAAGATGCTTCCCTTAAGGAAGTGATTGTTGAAATAAGCAGCAAACGTCTTGGGGCTACCGCTGTGGTGAATAAGCAGGGACGGTTGGTAGGTATCGTGACAGATGGGGACTTAAGGAGAATGCTTCAAATGAATCCGGATCTTTCCCAAATCCTTGCGGGAAGTATTATGTCCAACGAACCGAAGACGATTGGAGAGGAGGAATATGCCGTAAAAGCCCTTGGTTTGATGCGCTCGTATAATATCACGCAACTGGTCGTGACGAAAGGTGATGAAGTCGTTGGCTTCATTCATATACATGATTTAATGAAGGAAGGTATTGTATAACTATGGAAGTAGAGGATAGGTACATTGTTATTTTAGCTGGGGGTATTGGCATCAAGTTTTGGCCTACCAGTCGGTATCACAAACCCAAGCAATTTTTGGATTTGCTAGGGACCGGGCGTTCGTTATTGCAAATGACCTTTGACCGGTTCAGAGCCTATTACGATAACCACCAGTTTATCGTCGTTACCAATACTCGATACCTGCCCCTGGTAAAAGAGCAACTTCCGGAACTGGCAGACGAACAGCTATTGGTAGAGCCTTTAAGGCGGGATACTGCCGTATCCATTGCTTTGGCTAGCTATAAAATAAAAAAGTTAAATCCCAACGCCCGGGTATTGATTAGTCCCTCTGACCAATTGATTTTTAATGAGAAAGCATTCTTTGAAGCCATCGAATTAGCCATGGAAGGGGCAAGAGCGTCAGGAAATTTGGTCACCTTGGGCATTCGGCCCAACCGTCCGGATACCAGTTATGGATACATTCAGTATTTTCCGGAAGAAGGAAAACCCGTAAAAAAAGTAAAAACCTTTACGGAAAAGCCGAACCTTTCCCTGGCGACCACCTTTCTGGAAAGCGGTGATTTTGTTTGGAATTCAGGGACATTCATTTGGAAAAATGAGAGCATTATTGCCTCATTTGAAATGTATCTTCCGGAAATAGCGGAGGTCTTTGAAGAAGGGGAACTGTATTTTTGTACCGAAAATGAACGAGCCTTTTTGAAAAAAGCCTACAGCTTGATCAAAAACATCTCCATAGACCATGGAATCTTGGAAAAATCGGATGAGGTATTCACCGTTTTGGGAGATTTCGGATGGTCCGATTTGGGATCCTGGCAGAACCTTTACGAGGTAAGTAAAAAAGACGAAAAGAAAAACACGGTCCTGGGAGAAGCACTGCTCTACGACACCGAAAACTGCTTTATCAAGTTGCCTAAAGATAAGTTGCTGGTGGTGCAGGGCTTAAAGGACTATTTGATAAGTGATAGTGATAACGTCTTATTGATTTGCAAATTAGGTGATGAAGGCAAATTCCGTGAATTTGTCACAGATGCAAAGAAAATTGATGAGCGCTTTATTTAAAGTAGTACGGGGTAACGCTAACCGCAACCGGCAAATGCACAGCAATAGAAATTCCTTTCCGGTTAATTAAAGGACCACTCAATAGTACCCTTGGCTAAATTTCAGCGTTCAGGGGAGCCTTCAATTTACGCTGTCGGAGTGACTCCCAGATTCTTTTTCAAAAGCGGCCACTGCATTTCTGACCGAACCATGCCGATGCAGCATTTCGTTTGCCTCCTTTTCGTTTAGCCCGGTAGCTTCCATGATCATTCGGGTGCCCCTCTGCACCAATTTTTTATTGGAAAGTTGCATGTCCACCATTTTGTTACCTTTTACCTTGCCCAATTTGATCATGACACTGGTAGAGATCATGTTGAGCGCTAATTTTTGGCCTGTCCCGGACTTCATTCGGGTACTGCCGGTTACAAATTCCGGACCGACCACAACTTCTACCGGGAAAGAAACGGATTTGGCAAGCGGACTTCCCTCATTGCAAGTAATACAACCTGTTAGCAAGCCCGCAGCACCCGCTGCTTTTACCCCCCCGATTACATAAGGAGTGGTACCTGAGGCAGCAATGCCAATGACTGAATCTTGTTCATTAAACCCGTGCTTTTGGATATCTTTCCATGCTTGATCGGGATCGTCTTCGGCATTTTCAACGGCTTTTCGGATGGCATGATCTCCCCCTGCGATCAGGCCAATGACCAAATCATGCGGTACTCCGTAGGTAGGGGGACACTCGGAGGCATCCAAAATTCCCAACCTTCCGCTGGTGCCTGCGCCTATATATATCAATCGCCCTCCCTTTTGCATGCGAGGCACTATGGCTTCAATCAAGGCTTCCAGTTGCGGTAAGGCTTTAAGTACGGCCAGGGGAACGGTTTGATCCTCTTTATTCATATTGGTCAGCAATTCGTTGACCGACATGTTTTCCAGGTGATCGTAAAACGATGGGCTTTCGGTGGTGCTCATATTTTTTTTTGATGGTATAAGGTCAAGCCTGCTATAGGGGTTTCGATGATGGTTTTTATTTGTATCTGTAGGTCTTCACCTACTTTTCGGAGTACGTCGTGATTGTAATAGGCGATGGATCCGATAAAATTTACCGGTTTTTCCTGATAATTATCGTAACGCATCACATGCCGGTAGAAAAAGTCCTTGAAACCATCGTAGATCAGCCGGTAGCAGTAAGGGTCTGACTTATGCTGGGTGATGAAGGTGCAAAATCCAGCCATGTACCGGTTGGGAAAGGGTTTTTTGTACACATTGTCCTGGATTTCAAATATGGACAGGTCATAGGCTTTGATGCATGCTTCCCGAATGGATGCGGGCATGTCATCATAGATAAAATCCTGTAAAAAATGTTTGCCAATATAGGAACCCCCTCCTTCGTCTCCCAAAAGGTAGCCGGGAGAGGGGCGGCTATGGGTAATGTATTCCCCATCGTAGTCTCCACTGTTGGAGCCGGTGCCCAAAATGCACGCTATCCCGGGCTCGTGTCCGCAAGTGGCCCTGGCAGAAGCCAGTAAGTCGTGGTCCACAAATACCCTTGCTGCCGGATACAAACTGTTGATCGCCTGGCGAACGGATTCCTGATTAACTTGTGAGGTGCAACCTGCCCCATAAAAGTGAACTTCATCGACTTGCTGCTTCAATTCCAGTAGTGGGGGAGCATTAAGGCCCGCAATCATGTCCTTTTTGGTCTGGTAATAGGGATTAAACCCTATTGTTCTGAATTGGGCTACGGAGCCATTCTTTTGGATTACCCGCCAATCGGTTTTACTGGAACCACTGTCTGCGATGAGGATCATTTATTTTAGGTAGCCTATAGGTTCAAATTTGTCAAATACTTTTGCTGAATGGGGGGCGTTATTTAATTCTTCGGTTAGGTCTTGTCCCGCCCAATGTTCATAGTGACGCCCATTTTTCCAAAGCTTGGAATTTCCGAGATCATAAATCTTTCCGCAGAAAGCTATCCAGATTTCGGGCTTGTCCTGGCCGTTTCGTAGGGCCAGTTGGTTTTTTGAAAGGAAAATCATGAATTAACTTTCCTGCAAATATACCACAGGATCCGCACTTTTCATCATTAATCAGTAGAGTTTGAGCTGGGAGTTGACCCATCGTTCCGGGATTTCTCCCCGTTGGGCCGTTCGGTAGTCCTGATAGCTACAGGGGATGATGGTATCCCTGTTAAATCTTTCGTTTTGGTTTTTGGGTATCTCCATCCACCATTTTCCGCTTAATTTGCTTTTGTAAAAATGTAAAATGGAGGGTTTGGAATCCAATGAAACCGTGTATTTTATATAATCGTTGCTTTGGAAGGACAGGCTGTCCTTTCGCTGGTAAAAGCCCTCAATAAAATACCAGATCATCGTCGCAATAACAGAGGCCGTTTTTCGACGGGGATCATCCAAACCGGAATGGTACCCATAAATGCCTATAGAACTCAATTTTTCATTCATTCCCGCAAACCAACTGATTTGACAGGCCTCTTCTGCACTTAGTCCAAAAGGTTGGGCATCTATCGCACCGGGAGCATCTGATGAATGGATGGCACAGATATCGAAACTCAACAGGTCTGCATTCCGAATGAGCGGCTCGGTTTCTTTGAAGCTATCTCTTAATTGACCCAGCCGAATATGGTCGAAATACAATTTTTCCAATGTAGTTACCAATTCCGGGTCAGTCAGAAAGCTCTGATAACCAAGGTGGCAATAATTAAACATGTAATTGGGCTCATGCAAAATAATATCCTGCGAATGTATTTCCTGAGCTATGCCCTTGTCTTCCATGTCCATTTTAGCATCCACCGTCAGCAAGCTTACCAGTTTGTTCATGTGTTGGTAGGATTTGAACTGCCCAATATCCAAATCGTGGCTGCCCCCAATAAAGATGGGTAGAATTTGCGATTTCAAAAGAAACGCTCCGATGGTACTTAAAAGCGAAATGGTTTCCTCCTTGCTTTCACCGGTTTTAAGATTCCCCAAGTCTGCGATATTGTAGTTACTCTGTCCCTTTTTTAAAGGGTATAATTTTTCCCGGATGTTTTCCGTACTTCCTGAAACACCTGGCAATTGCTCATCCCCGCTGCCGCGGTATTCCTCTATCCCAATCAGCGCTACATGAGTACCTTCCAGATCCGGGAAGGTTTCTGCATGGCAATGAATATGGTAATAAAAGGCATTGTGTCCAAAGGGCTGATGTAAAAGTCTTGCAGGGATGGGGTCGAAAAATGGCTGAAGATCCATGGATAATCGTTCAAATTGAAGGACAAAATTAGTGAAAACACATGCAAAAAAAAAGGTCCCGTTATCAAAACGGGACCTTAATGAAGTTATCCTCCAAAGTCATCAAACCGAATGTTTTCGTTAGGCACTCCCATATCGTCGAGCATTTTCAAAACCGCTGAATTCATCAGTGGAGGTCCGCAGAGGTAATATTCAATTTCATCCGGCTCTTCGATGTCTTTCAGGTAGTTGTCATAGAGTACCTGGTGAATAAATCCCACATATCCATCCCCTTCCTTGTCATCAAGGGACTTTTTAACCTTCCAGTTATCTTCTGGTAGGGGTTCGGACAGACCAACATGGAAGTTAAAATTGGGAAAATTTTCCTCAATATCCCTAAAATGAGGGGTGTAGAAAAGCTCCTTCTTTGATCGACCGCCGTACCAGTAAGACACTTTTCGGTCGGTCTTTTCCGTGTGAAAGAGGTGGAAAAGATGGGAGCGTAATGGTGCCATTCCTGCCCCGCCTCCAATGTAGATCATTTCCCGTTGTGTAGGATTTATGTGGAACTCCCCATAAGGACCGGAAATGGTAACCTTGTCACCGGGTTTTCTTGAAAAGACGTAAGAGGAACAAATTCCCGGATTCACATCCATCCACTTGTTATTTGCCCGATCCCATGGAGGAGTAGCAATACGGATCGTAAGCATTACTATGTTTCCCTCAGCTGGATGATTTGCCATTGAATACGCCCTGAAGATCTCTTCGTCATTTTTCATCACCAAATCCCAGAGGCCAAATTTATCCCAATCGCTCTGATATACATCTTCAGGGTGTTCTAATTCAGGGTGTGGGGTAATATCCATATCCTTGAAGGTAACCGCAATCGGGGGGACATCGATTTGTATGTATCCTCCTGGTTCGAAGTCGAGCGTTTCCCCTTCAGGAAGTTTTACTTTAAACTCTTTAATAAACGTCGAAACGTTGTAGTTTGACACCACTTCACATTCCCACTTTTTAATTCCAAAAATTTCTTCAGGAATGCGGATGTTCATGTCATTCTTCACCTTTACCTGGCAGGAAAGTCTGACGTTATTTTGCTTTTCAGCCCTGCTGAGGTGCCCTTCTTCCGTGGGCAAAACTTCGCCTCCACCATCTTCGATGGTACATTTGCACATGGCACATGTCCCTCCTCCTCCGCAAGCTGAAGGAAGAAATATCTTCTTATTTCCAAGGGTGGACAATAAGGTAGAACCGGCAGAAGCTATCAGGGGGTTTTTCTCATCGCCATTGATGATGATTTTTACATCACCCGAGGCAACCAACTTAGACTGGGCAAAAAGAAGAACTAACACCAGTAGCAAAATAATAATGGTAAATGCTACAATTGAGGTAATGATTACTGAACTCATCTAATCAAATTTTAACTTTATCAGTACGTTTAACTGGCTTTTGACTAGTACAAATATATTTATATTTCATCAAAAGCATTGAATTATCAGGATATTTTAATCCCATATTTCCTATTAGGTAACTCGCTAGTTGCGAATTAAGTTTAATAAAGTATACATTCTGTTTTTCAACTGACGCCTGTCGATGATAAAATCCAGAAAACCATGTTCCAACACGAACTCTGAGCTTTGAAATCCCCTGGGAAGGTCCTTTCCAATGGTTTCCCGAATGACCCTGGGGCCGGCAAAACCAATCAAGGCTCCGGGCTCTGCTAAATTGAAATCTCCCAACATGGCATAAGATGCCGTAACACCTCCTGTGGTGGGATCGGTCATAAGGGATATATAGGGAATACCTGCCTCATCCAGAAGCGCAAGTTTAGCTGAAGTTTTGGCCATTTGCATTAAACTGAATCCCGCTTCCATCATTCTGGCTCCGCCGGACTTGGATATCATCAAAAAAGGCACCTTGTGTTTTAAAGAATAGTCAATGGCACGGGATATTTTTTCTCCTACCACAGAGCCCATGGATCCACCGATGAAATTGAAATCCATACAGGTGATAACCAGGTCCAAGCCGTTAAGTTTACCCACTCCGGTCCGGGCGGCATCGTTTAGATTCGTTTTGGCAATGGTATCTTTGATCCGGGTGGTATAGGGTTTGCTGTCTACAAAATTCAGGGGGTCTCCGGATGTCATCTCCTTGTCCAGTTCTTTGAACTGATTGTCGTCAAAGAGAATTTCAAAATATTCCTTGGAACCTATTTTTACATGATAGTCATCATCTGGACAGACATAGGAGTTGTTTTTTAATTCACGGGTGTGGATAATATTTCCTTTCGGAGTTTTGTACCACAGACCGTCGGGGGTGTCTTTTTTCTCCTCCGTGGAGGTTTTGATTCCCGCATCTTTTCTTTTAAACCAAGCCATAAAGTTTTGTTTAAATCAGCCCAAATGAAATTGGGATTACAAATTTATGCGTATTATCCGTTAAATAAAACCAAAATCTGCTTTCTCTAAAATTTCAAGGTAATCAAAAGTCCTCTTTAGGCTCGATCTTTTCGAGAAGTACCCGGCTTTTTGGAAGGGATTCAGGAAAATTCGCTTGTAGGTACGCTAACATCTTTTCTCTAACCAAACACCTGAGATCAAAGGCAGTAGGGCTATCCCGGGCACTCATCAGGCAGCGAATCTCTATTGTTTTTTCAGTATAATCGGTAACCTGCAAAACCTGAACTTTTCCATCCCAAAGGGAACTTCCCTCTAAAATCTCCTTGAGTTTTGTTTTTAGTTTCTCTACGGGAATGGTGTGGTCTAGGTATAGGAATACCGTTCCCCAAATAGCTGCGGTAGTTCTGGTCCAGTTTTGAAAGGGGGTTTCTATAAAGTAGTTGATAGGAAGTACCAGCCTTCGTTGATCCCATATTTTAACCACAACATAGGTAAGATTAATTTCTTCTATTTTGCCCCATTCATTTTCCACCACCACCACGTCATCAATCCGAATGGGCTGGGTAAAGGCAATTTGAAACCCCGCCAGCAAATTGGCAATGGACTTCTGGGCTGCCAGACCTACGATTATTCCCAGGATTCCAGCCGATGTAAGCAAGCCCGCTCCAATCTTACGGGCCGATTCAAAATGCATCAATATGGCAGAAAGTGAAACGATGACTACCACAATGATAAATAACTTTCGGATAAACGCCACTTGGGTAAGTACCCTCCGTTCTCTTAAATTATCTTCTTTGTTAGAAGTGAAATTTTCTAAAAAAGCATGCCGCATGACATTGGAGAGCTCAATGATGATCCAGGTGAGGTTGATAATTGCCAGGACGATAAAAAAGTCCTGCTTTCCAATATGCTCCAGGTTGGGAGGGGAAAAGAAAGGCTCAATCAGTGGAAAAATGGTAATAAAGAAGCCCCATTTTAGAGCATTGGAAAACTTCAGCATGGACCGTTTGCCTTTTTCCGACTTCGGCTTGTATACCAGCCGGGCTAATTTAGGGAATAGCAGCCACAAGAAAACATGACTAAATAACAGAATGCCAAGTGCTATTCCTATAAATATCAGGGTTTCTTTTTCCATGGCGAAAATGAGGGGCTTTGTAAGGAGAATCAGGGGCAGGATTAAAATTTCCTTTCTTAAAGCTTGGCTTTCATGCCAAAAACTAATTATTTTTTTAAATTAGGGTTTATTTCTGACGAAGTCAATTTTCTGATTATCTTTAAATAATTAATCCGAATCCATACCATGCAACTCACCCATCTATTTGTTTTTTCTGCCATCATATTGACTGCTGCGTATTTTATTTACGGGAAATACGTCTTTAAAAAATTTAAGATCAACAACGATAACCTCACCCCGTCACATCGGTTAAACGACGGGGTAGACTACGTACCTAGTAAACCTATAGTCGTTTTGGGTCATCATTTTGCATCCATTGCAGGGGCGGGACCCATTGTCGGTCCCATCATTGCGATTACTTTTGGATGGGTGCCTGCTGTCATTTGGATTTTGATCGGGGGGATTTTCTTCGGTGCGGTTCATGATCTTGGGAGCATGGTAGCCTCGCTTAGAAATGACGGCAAATCCATCGGTGTCATCATCCAAAATAATATCGGCAAAAAGGGGAAGCGGCTGTTTATTCTCTTTAGTTTTTCGACGTTGATTTTGATTATTGCTGTATTTGCAGATATCATCGCCAAAACCTTTGTAAGTAACCCCGGCGTGGCATCCGCTTCAATCCTATTTATTATCCTGGCAGTATTATTTGGTCTGGTGACTAAATGGACCGGCAATCGAAAGAAAGCCTTTTTAATAGCCTCTGTTCTGGGGGTGACCTTGATGTATTTCTTTGTCTATCTGGGCATGCAGATTCCCTTTGTTCTTAATTACCAGACATGGATATATATATTGCTTATTTATGCCTTTTTAGCCTCCGTTACCCCGGTGTCCATGTTGCTACAGCCAAGAGACTACCTTAATAGTTTTTTATTATATGGTTTAATTCTCGCGGCTATCGTGGGCGTTTTCGTAGCCAATCCAACCATCGCCATGGATACCAACGTATACGTGACCGATGAAAACCTCGGGTATCTATTTCCAGTTCTTTTCGTTACCATTGCCTGCGGGGCCATTAGTGGGTTTCATTCCTTGGTTGCTTCCGGGACCACTTCCAAACAACTTGACAAAGAGACCGATGCCAAACTGGTCGGTTTTGGGGGGATGTTGATCGAGTCGTTCTTGGCAATTATCTCGGTAGGTGCCGTCGTGGTATTGACCCGTTCGGATTACTTGTCGCGGCTGGGAGCAGAAGGCCCGGTGCCTTTATTTGCAGACGGGCTGGGAGCCATCATTTCTTCCATGGGGATATCCGAAACGTTTGCGGTAGGATTTGTGGCCTTGACCGTGTCGGCATTTGCCCTCACCACCCTGGACACCTGTACCCGTTTGGCCAGATTCACCCTTCAGGAATATTTTGAAGATGTAAAGCAACCCGTTGGTAAGAAAATTTCTCAAAACCGATACATTTCCACCGGTGTAGTGGTGGTGCTTTCCGTTCTTTTGCTAGGCAGTGGAGGTTTTGCCACGCTCTGGCCTATCTTTGGATCCGCCAATCAACTCCTGGCAGCCTTGGCGCTTCTAACCATATCCGTTTGGTTAATCAAGAAAAAGATTAACCCGACCTTTGTGACCATTCCCATGTTTTTCATGTTTACGGTGACCTTGAGTTCCCTGGGATTATTTGCCTGGCAGAATTTTCAGAAAGATGCGTACGTGTTATCCATCATAGCGGCCATTTTGTTTGTCCTTTCCTTTGCCTTGATTTTCCTGGCCAAAAAAAGTTTGACGAAAGAAGCCGAAGTAAAAGAACTGGTCTAATCGTCCACGAAAAGACCCTTTCTCATAACGCTAATTTTTTAAGAATGCGGTGTACGAAAATTATCAAAATAACCTGAACCCAAGTGAGACGATCAGCTGATTTTGTCGCTGGTCCGTTTGTACCTGGGGGAAGGTATTCACAGAATTAGATAGCGCCCCTTCGTATTTTAGATCCATCAAAAAGTTACCAATATCTACGCCGACACCTGCCTGGTAGCCATAGGTGAATTCTTCTTTTGGCGGTATGATTTCTTGCGGAGTACCATTATCGGCTACCATGTCTCCATTGATCAGGTAACTGGCAACTGGTCCTGCCTGAAGCCGGAATACCCCTCCCAATTTCACTCCTATCATTAAGGGAATGTCTAATCTATCAAAAGAAACGTCATAATTAAAAGAGTTGCCGGAAAAGGAGCCACCAGTATTGGTATACAATACCTCTGGTTGAAGGAAAATAATGGGTAAATTAATACGGGCAAAAGCTCCTAAATGGTAACCCATTTTAGAATCCTCACCCTGGAAACCGTCCGTCACGTGTACGTCACCCTGAGAAACACCAAATTTTGGCCCGATGCTGAAAACCTGTCCCTTTACTTCTCCTAAGAATAACCCGGAGAAAAGAATTGCAATTACTAAATTTTTCATCTGTTAATGCTGGTTAAAATAGTTAACGAATATTCATGCCCTGACAACTAATTTTGTGCCATTTTTAGTATTTCTGCTTTCATATTTTTCTAATTTTGACATTTTAGATTCGAAAAAGTGTAAACAATGTATGGTTTACATCCGTTGCGGCGTTGTTTCTCGTAATGGTGGTAATTAGCAGAAAGAAAATTTGATCCGATTGAAATCCTATTGCATGAAATTTTTATTTAACAAACTTGCCTTTTATGGGCTATTTATTGGGGGGCTTTATGCTTGTTCAGTGCCTGAGCGAGAAGATCCCTTTGTAGGACTGGCGGCTGCCAGGTGGGATGTTGGAAAATCAGCCAATTTTTTATTATCTGATGATCGGTTTACCAATTTGAAGCTGGAAATTGTTTATATGGAAGGATATAAGCCAACCGATTACTTGATGGAATCCATGGTTGAATTTCTTCAGGAAATAACGCGCAAACCCGGAGGTATTGAAATCATAGAAAAAGAAATACCTGCGGAGGGTCAGGAATATTATACCACCCAGGATATTGGTGATTTGGAGGACCGGTATCGCGAGCGCTATAATGAGGGAAATACATTATCGGTGTTTTTTTTAGTAGTAGATGGTTCTTTTATGCAGGATGAAGAAGAATTTTTCACCATAGGAGCTGCTTACCGAAATACCAGTATGGTTCTATTTGGAAAGAGAATTTCCGAAAACTCCGGAGGATTTGGAAGGCCCGCCAGAGGCACACTGGAAACAACTGCTGCTTTGCACGAAATGGGTCATCTTTTGGGATTGGTAAATGTCGGCAGTGAAATGATCACCCCACATGAGGATCAGGGAAAGGAATATCATTGTGACGACGACTCTTGTTTGATGTATTGGGCAGTAGAAACCGACAATGTATTACGATTCACCCCACAAACCATTCCCAGGCTGGATGAAAACTGCCGAAAGGACCTGCGCGCCAACGGAGGAAGGTAAATTCCCCCCGATGATTCGGGGGGAAGGGTTTAAAATTGGTTAAAAGGACTTGTTTCTTTTTCAACAAATCTCCACGCTATTCCTACATTCCTATTTAAAATTATTAAAAAATAGGGGAATTGGGAATAAAGTAGAAATTCTTTTTGCGGATTCGAATAAGTTTAAAAAATATACCGCTATTATTAATCTTTTACTTCCTCATAATCGATGTAATCGCCACCGGAAATGTTTCCGGAGGATCCCTTTTTCCGGTCCCCAGGCATGAAATCCACGTTTACGTTTCCGTCCTTCGGTTTATTTTTTTTTCTAGCTTCTTCCCGTTGGGCAGCCTGAACCTGATCGGCAAACTTTTTTAGTTTGCTATTCAGGAAGTAACGAAGCAGACTTGAAAATATCCAACCCAGTGCGATGAAGAATATAATTATCTTTAAAATCATGGTAACCAATTTTGAAAATCCAGTGATTGAAAAGGGACCGATACGCCATCCCCTTAATCTCCTAACGGAAATTATCATTTCACCATTCAATATTAAAAGAAAAATTATAGAAAAACCAATTTGGTTTTCTCCCGAGCCTAATAAAAAATAGCCCGGCCTCGGGTAAGAAGGCCGGGATTTAGATGCGTTCCGAATATTACCTGCTCAGGTAAAGGTTTCTCTCAGCATAGATTTTAAGAAAATAATCATCCATCAGATCCTCGATAAAATAAATGGCTTCACCCGTTGATTTCATTTCAGGTCCCAGTTCCTTGTTGACATTTGGGAATTTATGAAATGAAAAAACCGGTTCTTTGATGGCATACCCTTTTTTGATGGGGGCGAAATCGAAATCCTTCACTTTCTTTTCTCCCAACATCACTTTAGTGGCAAAGTTAACATAAGGTTCCTGATAAGCTTTGCAGATAAAGGGAACGGTACGGGATGCCCTGGGATTTGCTTCGATGACATAAACTTTATCGTTTTTAACTGCAAACTGAATATTAATAAGGCCTTTGGTTTCCAGTGCCAAAGCAATCTTTTCGGTAAAGGTTTCAATTTGCCGGATGACCAGGTCCCCGAGGTTATAGGGAGGCAGTACGGCATACGAGTCACCGGAATGGATTCCAGCTGGCTCTATGTGTTGCATGATTCCGATGATGTAGACGTTTTCCCCGTCGCAGATAGCGTCAGCTTCCGCCTCAATGGCTCCTTCCAGAAAATGATCGAGCAGTATTTCATTATTGGGAATGTCCCGTAGCACGTTTACTACATGCTGTTCCAGCTCTTTTTCATTGATGACGATCTTCATTCCCTGGCCACCCAGCACGTAAGAAGGCCTTACCAATAGGGGAAACCCTAATGTTTTGCACAGCTCCAGTGCCTCGTCGGTGCTGTGAATGGTGCCAAATTCGGGGTAAGGAACTCCGTTTTCTTTGAGTAAAGTCGAAAATTGTCCTCGGTCTTCTGCCAGGTCAAGCGCCCGGAAACTGGTACCCAGAATGGGGATATTGTATTTATCCAGCTTTTCGGCCAATTTTAGTGCCGTTTGTCCTCCCAATTGCACAATTACTCCAATGGGATTTTCATGGAGAATGATCTCATAAATATGTTCCCAAAATACCGGCTCGAAGTAAAGCTTATCCGCAATGTCAAAGTCCGTGGAAACGGTTTCCGGGTTGCAGTTAATCATGATGGTTTCATAGCCACATTCTTTGGCTGCCAGCACGCCGTGAACACAGGAGTAGTCGAACTCGATTCCCTGCCCTACCCGGTTGGGTCCTGAACCCAGGACGACTACCTTCTTCTTAACTGAAACTTCGGATTCGTTTTCCTCACCGAAGCTGGAATAAAAATAGGGAGTTTGGGCTTCAAATTCGGCAGCGCAGGTATCTACCAATTTGAATACCCGGCGAATACCCATTTCATCCCTTCTTTTGTTGAAGACTTCACTTTCCAGACATCCCAGTAAATGGGCTATTTGCCTGTCTGCATACCCCTTATGCTTTGCTTTTTTCATCAGTTCGGCATCGATGGTCTGCAGGGTCTCTTTTCCCAGCGTGATGTCCAATTGCACCAACTCCTCAATTTGCTTCAAAAACCATTTGTCAATTTTGGTCAGATCTTGGATGGTCCGGAAGGAAATCCCAAGTTTAAAAGCATCGTAAATGTGAAATAACCTGTTCCAGCTTGGGTTGGCCAGGCTATACAATATTTCTTCCTGATTTTTTAGTTCCTTTCCGTCAGCTCCAAGCCCATTTCGTTTGATTTCAAGCGATTGACAGGCCTTTTGAAGGGCTTCCTGGAAGTTTCGTCCGATCCCCATCACTTCCCCGACGGCTTTCATCGAAAGGCCCAGTTTTCTGTCGGATCCTTTAAATTTATCAAAATTCCATCTTGGAATCTTCACGATTACGTAATCGATGGCCGGCTCAAAAAACGCGGAAGTATTTCCGGTAATGGAGTTTTTCAATTCGTCTAGATTGTAGCCAATGGAGAGTTTGGCTGCTACTTTAGCAATAGGGTAGCCCGTTGCCTTAGAAGCTAGTGCGGAGGATCTGGAAACCCGTGGATTGATTTCCACACCAATGATGGTTTGGTTATCCGGACTTACCGCAAATTGCACGTTGCATCCTCCGGCAAAATTACCAATGCCGTCCATCATGCGGATGGCCTTGTTTCTCATTTCCTGATATACCGTGTCCGGCAGCGTCATGGCTGGTGCCACAGTGATCGAATCTCCTGTATGTACACCCATGGGATCAAAGTTCTCAATAGAACAAATGACCACCATATTGCCAATATTATCTCGCAATACTTCCAGCTCGTATTCTTTCCATCCAAGAATGCTTTGCTCTATCAATACCTCGTGGGTAGGGGAGGCCTGCAGGCCGGCACTTAGCGCTTTTTCAAAACTTTCCGGTCCGTCTACAAACCCTCCTCCAGTGCCTCCCAGGGTATAGGAAGGTCGGATGACCAGGGGAAAACCGATTTCCTGGGCAATTTCTTTTCCCTGAAGAAAGGAAGTAGCCGTTCGCCCAATGCAAACGTCCACGTTTAACTTTTCCATCAAGGCCTTGAATTTTTCCCTGTTTTCGGCGGTTTCAATGGCATCTATGTCTACGCCAATCATTTTTGTCCCGAACTTTTGCCAGATCCCCGCCTTGTCACAATCAATGGCAAGATTGAGAGCTGTCTGTCCGCCCATGGTCGGCAATACACAATCAATATCCGGATGCTCCTTTAAAATCTGAACGATGGATTTTTTCTCCAAAGGCAACAAGTAAACATTGTCAGCCGTCACCGGATCGGTCATTATAGTGGCCGGATTGGAATTGATTAGGGTTACTTTGATTCCTTCTTCCCGGAGCGAACGGGCTGCCTGGGAGCCGGCGTAATCAAATTCGCAGGCCTGACCAATGATGATGGGCCCGCTTCCGATGATGAGGACATGTTTGATGCTACTGTCTTTTGGCATGCTTGATGGTTTTAGAAGTGCTTTACTTTTGGCTAAATTGGTGCAAAATTAAACAAATTTATTAAAAATGCACGGAAAACCCCCGCCCGTTTCATAAACTAATATCGCTTCACTTTGCGAAATACCGTTTAGGCCGTTGCCAAATCAAATGGGTTTTCTTTTTATAGTGACCCTACCAAGGTTGCCAAGCCTCGAATTGCGAGAGATGGTTGTGAAATGCAGTGCTTGTTTGTACATTTATTTATCAACTACTTGTAAACTATGAGTGAATTAAACGAATACCGGTTTAAAAACACCATCAAAGATATAGATGCCGTCAATGCACAGGATCCGAATCAGGAAATGGTAAACGGTAAATCCATTGCCAAAGAATTAATATACGGCATACGCATGTCCGAAATGTTGATGGAAACCTATCCGGATGCCGAGGAATGCTTGCGAGTGGCGGCCCGATGTCAACATATTAGCCGTTGGTCGATTCCCAGGGAGGATTACCCCATGGATAGAAAAGGATACCTGCTTTGGCGAACCAAACTCAAGCAATTCCATGGGAAAATAGCAGGTGAAATCATGTTATCTAACGGTTATTCCCAGGAGGAAATTCGTAAAGTTGATGACTTTCTCAATAAAAGAAGGCTGAAAACGGATCCTGGGGTTCAGGCACTGGAGGATGTGATCTGCCTGGTGTTTTTGAAATACTACTTTGAAGCGTTTCACCAAAAACACCAGCATGAGGAACCCAAACTGATTGCCATTATTCAGAAGACCTGGAATAAAATGTCTGAAAAAGGAAGGCAAAAAGCCCTTACCCTGAACCACTCCGCTGCTGCCAATAAGGTGCTTTCAAAAGCCCTGGCCGATGAAGCCTAATCAGGACATCATTTGCCGGTAGGTCCTTACATCCTTTTCTATGGCAGCTAAAATTTCTTTTTTATCCATTGTAGGGGAGGAGTCGCCATGCTCTGCCCCTCCCAGGTCGTATTCCACATGGAGTATTTTGGGCAGGCTTCCCGTAAACCCTTCGTGTTCCATTAGTAGCTGGAAGTTTACGTTTCCGTCACCCAACGGTACGTTTACGGGCTGATCCTTTTGGCTGGATGGATTGCCCCAAACAAAGTCTTTGAGGTCAAAGCTTCTGATTTGATCGCTAATCAGGTGAAAGATGTTTTCGTAGGACTGGTAGCCCTCTACCTGGGAATGCCTCAAGTCAAACTGCACGCCGATATGATCCGAATCAATGCCCTCCAACAGGTGGTAAATTTCCCATACCGATCCTCCGATTCTTTTCCCGGCGTGGTTTTGGTAGTGTCCGGTTACACCATGTTTGGCATGGAGTTCTGCTAACCGTCGCATCTCTCCGTTAAGTCTTTTAAGCTCCCCTACAATATCTTTTGAGGCAAATGAGAGGTACCCCATCCGGTAATCCTTTATTCCCTCTCCCGCCAGTATCCGTAGAAACTCGTCCATTTGGTCCATTTGTCCTACATTCATATCGGTGGTAAGGACCGGCCGATTCAGCCCCAGTCGCTCACTTGCGGTGACTATGGGAGGTAGTTTTTTTGATAATTCATCTTTGTCAAAAAAACCATTTTTTCTAACCGGAAGGTCTATTCCCTCAAATCCCAGGGTTTTCACGGTTTCCGGCAGCTCGCTGAGGGGCAGCCATTGAAGCACTTTGGTGAACAGGTAAAACGGACCAGGTGCCCGCATGGTGGAGAAAGGCTGGGAGAACGCACTGGCATTAACTCGAGGCAAGATCAAACCGGATCCTGCCGCCCAAAGGATTTTTTTGATGGAACTTCTTCTTTGCATTTGTAGGTTATTTGGCTGGAATACATTTCAAAGTGGTTCAAGGTAGGATTTTGAGCGAATTACCGCAAGAATTTTATGATAAAATGGTAGTCACGCCAAGGCGGAAATATAAATTTCCAAACCGCCCAAATGCAATTTGATTTTAGATATTCTCCCCGAAAAAGGGGATGGCTATGCTCAGATTACGATCATACCAAAACGAAAAACAAAAAGGCCACCCCCAGAACCAAAACCATTTTTTTTGCTTTTTCCTTTTGGGCGGGATCCAGATTTCTCGCTCTCAGGACCAATACTGACAGGCTGATTCCTAAAAGCTGAAAGGCTAATCCAATCCCAGTAAAATAATTACCATAGGCGGTTCCGGGTAATTGCCAGGCAAGAAGTACCAATGGCACCATACACAAAAGAATACCGGCCAATCCGGCTAAAAAGGAGCGGGTCAAATAGGTTTCCGCCTTGCTTGTGGGTCCTTTCATAATTTATTTTTTTTGCGCGCTTCAAAGTAGCGGGTGAGTTCTTTTACCGATTTGGTGTTAAGGGTCATCTTTTTGGTTAAACCGCCCTTTCTTCCTACGATTACCCCGTATTTCATATCGTTGACCCCCTCATTTTCATGCGCATCCGGATTAATACTCAGCGTCACTCCCTGCTCCATCGCATACCTGACCCATCGCCAATCCAGGTCAAGACGCCAGGGATTGGCGTTGATTTCGATGACTACCTGGTAGTGCGCACAAGCATCGATGACTGCCCGATGATCAATTGGATACCCTTCTCGTCGAAGAAGTAATCTTCCGGTAGGGTGTCCCAGAATGGTGGTGTGAGGATTTTGGATAGCCCTAATCAATCGCTGGGTAGCTTTTTTTGAGTCCATACTTAAACCGGAATGGATGGAGGCTACAATGTAATCAAAGCTGGCCAGTACCTCCGCGGAGTAATCCAGGCTGCCATCTGTGAGGATGTCACTTTCGATGCCTTTAAAAATTCGAAAGGGGGCGAGGGTGGCGTTCAGGCGGTCTATTTCTTCGTGCTGAATTCGGATCCGGTCCTCGTCCAGCCCATTGGCATAAAAGGCAGAGCGGCTGTGGTCTGCGATCCCCAGGTACTCGTATCCGGCGGATTTGCAGTACGCTGCCAAATCTTCCAGTTTATTTTTACCATCACTGTAGGTCGAATGGTTGTGGAGGGGTCCTTTTAGGTCTTCAAGCGTTACTAATTCGTCCAGGGAATGATCTTGCGCCCATTCCAATTCACCGTTTCCTTCTCGCAAGTCTGCTGGAATGTGCGGCATTCCGGCACTGGCGTAGGCTTCCTCTTCTGAGGAAAAGTTTTTTTGGTAAAAATGTTCTCCCAGGGTACTGTTCCCTTCTACCGGGTGCAGCAAGTGGGAGGGGCTGGAAGTCAGGAGGAGTTTTTTCCGGATAAATTTATCTTTTTCGGTCAAAAGCAGGATTAGCTGCAGTCCCATTTCTTTCCATTCGCCCTGCCAGCGAAACGGGCTGCACAGGCGGTCATCCCGGTGCAGCTCCTCTATTTTATCAATCTTTGTAAGGGTATCTTTTGGTCGGTCGGTTCCAATTAAAAAGGTCAGTTCCTCCACGATTTCGGCCATTTTACCGTAAGCTCCCACTGCGGCTACTGGTTCATTTTCCAGTGCCTTTTTCAATGCAGCCATAACGAAGGCTCCTACGGCATCAATGTCTGCATACAGCCATTTCCCCTTATTGGCAGCATTAAATTCCAGTTTCTGAATGATGCTTTCCTGGGTTTTTGCTCCAAAACCCTTGATTTTAGCCACCTGGCCTGATTGGCAAGCCTCCATCAGTTCATGGGTAGAAGTGATTTCCAATTCCTGCCACAGGGTTTTGATCTTTTTAGGCCCCAAGCCCTTTATTTTAAGGAGTTCGAGGATTCCCTGTGGGGTATTTTCCAGTAGGCCGTCAAGAAAGGGATGCGTTCCGCTTTCCCGGATTTGGACGATGGCTTCGGCTATGCTTTTACCGATTCCCGGTAATTCCTGCAACTGGGCTGGATTCAATTTATCCAAGGATACACCTTCCCGTTCAATTCCGGTGATGGCCGATTGGTACCCCCTGATTTTGAAGGCGTTCTCTTCATGCAGTTCCATCAACTGCATGGTAAGCTGCAACGTTTTGACGATTTCTTTGTTATTCAATGCTTGGTTGGTTCTGATGGCATCTCTACAAATGTCCACAATATTTGTTTTAAAATAAAATCAATAGTCTTAACTTAAGAGGGAATTTAAAACACCAGTGAGGCTAGTTCACCTATTTATGGATAAATTCACAATAAACCCCTTTCTATTCTAACCTCATTGGCTTTCCACAGGTTTAATGAAACGGATTGATCCAAAAAGTGGAAAATACCAATAATAGTGAATTCAGTTGATTGGGTTTGTGTTTACAAAAATAAATAGGTTGTTGAATCCTTAGAAAATCAATCATCACCAACGTGCTGAAATGTAGCATAAACCTACTTATATGAATAATCGTTTTCTCGTTATTTTCCTTGCTTTCCTGTCGTGGAGTCCTTATACGTTAGCTCAGGTGCAGTTTACCCAACGTTTGGAAGTAGATACCGGATGGTCGGAAGACGATTTTTTTGTGTTGCCAAGGGAAAAGGGAATGGTGGCGTTTCGAATGAAATCAGAAACCACTTACGGAAGTAAAAATATTTTCCAGTACGTGGTGGGCGATTTTCAGTTACGGGCAGATTCGCCCAGGCAGATAAAGCTTGAGGGATTTTATGAACTGGTAGGA
>JAWLFL010000386.1:0-2647 GCA_041685605.1 Cyclobacterium sp.
GATGATTGAACAAGGTGGCATCCAATCCAAGGTTAGTCTGCGTAGTCGTTTCCCATTTCAGATCTGGATTGCCATTTCTTGTTTCGGTTAGTCCCAGGTCCACGCTATTTTGCGAACCGGATATGGGGTAATTGGAGTAATTGGGGTAGCTTCTGTAGCTGGAAAAAGTCGAATAAGGCGGTATATCCTGATTTCCGGTTTCGCCCCAACCTGCCCTTATCTTCAGGTCATCAACAATAGAAAAATCAAAAAACTCTTCCTCTGACAGTCGCCAACCTGCGGAAAAGGCAGGAAACGTCCCCCATCGGTTATTTGCCAATTTGGAACTCCCGTCCCTCCGTAATGTTAGAGAAGCCAGGTATTTGTCGGCATACGAATAATCCATTTTGGTAAAGTAGGAAAACAAAGACCAGTCCGAAGCGGACCCTGAATTCCGTTGGTCAGCACCATCTCCTGCGTCCAAGTACCTAAAATTCGGATCATCGTACGGAAAACCAAACCTGCTGGCAGAAAACCCCTCCCGGTAATAGGAAATCGCTTCGATCCCTGCAAGGAATCCAATTTGGTGATTATTAAAACTACGGTTATAATTAACCGTATTCGACCATACCCATTCGTATTGGTAGCTGTTAGAGGTACTAATATCGCTCAGTACCCGCTGTGTGTAAATCTCCTCAAAGGTGGGATTAAACCTCCTGTAATTATAATTCTCAAAATTGATCCCCAGATTGGTTTTTACCTCCAGCCCCTCGGCCAATTCAAGCAAGCCGTACACATTACCAAAAAGCTTTAAATTCTTCCTGACATTGTCCTTGTTTCGGTATAGCCTTCCCAGTGGATTTTGGTTATCGCTGGTAGCCGATCCGGCAAAATCTCCATTGATATCGTAGACCGGAGAAATGGAAGGAAATCGGTACGAATCGTATACCACACTTCCCAGGGCAGCATTGGTCGTCACATCGGTATTCCAGGTGTAGGCGGCCGTCAGGTTTTCTCCTATGGTTAGCCGATCCAACACCTTGTACTCGGTATTGAATCTGGCAGACACCCGCTTAAAGTCAGTATGTTTGATTAAACCCTCCTGTTCGAAATAGTTAAAAGAAACGAAATGATTTGCATCGGAAGTGTTTTTCGAGAAATCCAGGTTATACGACTGAATGCGCGCGGGTCTGAATATTTCGGAAACCCAATCCACATCGGCCGAAGGAATGGTTTGCTCATCGTCTATCCATTCCGGAATCACAGGCTCCGGTCCTGACCCGTACACATCACTGGAGGGCTGTCCACCATCATTAAGAGTAGCTTCCCAGAGTAACTCACCGTACTCCCGGGCATTCAGCATTTCGGGCAGGTTAAAAGCTGTTTGTATTCCCGCATAGCTGCTGAAATTCAGCTTGGTTTCTTCTGACCTACCTTTTTTGGTTGTGATAATCACCACCCCATTTGCTGCCCGCGAACCGTAAATAGACGCGGCGGCAGCATCTTTCAGTACCTGAAAGGTTGCAATATCATTGGGGTTAATCATGTTGATTCCAGAAGTAGTCGGAACCCCGTCAATGATGTACAGGGGATCGTTATTGCGAATGGTACCGAAACCTCTTACACGGACAGCTACTCCTCCTCCCGGAGCGTTGTCTGAAACCACACTCACCCCGGCGGCCCGGCCCTGAATCATGCCATCTACGCTAGCCGCGGGAATATTGGATAGTTCTTCCATGTCGATACTGCTAACCGCTCCGGTCAGATCCTTTTTCTTTTGGGAACTATAGCCTGTGACGATAAACTCTTCTAAAAATAAATCATCTGCCTGAAGACGGATCTCCAGATAGCTTTGGTTGCCTACCAAAATCTCTTTCGGAATAAATCCCACATAGGAGACCAAAAGTTCCTTCTCTTCATCGGTCAGTTGCAGGCTAAATTTTCCATCAATATCCGTGACCGTTCCTTTGGTGGTTCCCTTGACCGTTACCACAGCACCGATAAGTGCCTGTTCTCCATCGTCATATACCACACCTTCCACGGTGTTTTGCGCCGTTGCGATACTGCTAAATAGCAATAACAACAGGCCTAGTAATCGTAGTTTTTTTCCCATTAGTGATCTTGTTTTATTGAAGTGCAAAGTTCAATAATCGATCTTTAAACAGGATTTATTTGAGGTTATTAATTGATCACTATTTGGATTCGAAGGTAGCTTTAACTTAATAAAAAAATAATGGGGCTCGCAAGACCGGTTTGGTAAAAATTAAAATTTGCTGTCCCTAGAAACTGAACAAATCAATGAAAAACAGGTCATTCCGCTCCCGTAAAACGAAACACAGA
The DNA here is from genome assembly GCA_041685605.1 of Cyclobacterium sp. Classification (GTDB taxonomy): domain Bacteria; phylum Bacteroidota; class Bacteroidia; order Cytophagales; family Cyclobacteriaceae; genus Cyclobacterium. Next base: position 2,320 of record JAWLFL010000386.1, read on the forward strand.
AGTCCCTGTAAAATCGGAGCTGACCATGGATGGAGCCCAGTATCTTTCTACATGCGCCACTACCAAATCGGTGCCCTCAAAATGGCTCACATAAGGTGGCATTTCCGGGTTGTACATGGTATCGGTCATATCTCGCATCAAAACAACATTCTTGTTCAGGTTGGCCATCTGCCGGATAGCGAAAGGCCTGCCCAGCACACACATATTTAAATGAACGCCCATGACGACGATATTTTCTATGTCTCTGGATTGGATGATATTGAAGATTTCCTGCCCCTGATCGGATATAAAATCCCCTTCGACAACCTGTATTTCGGGAGTTTGCCGT
>JAWLFL010000387.1:0-2646 GCA_041685605.1 Cyclobacterium sp.
TCATCGGCTAATTTTTTCACCTCCGGATCCTGCAAGTCTGCCTGTTTACTGGTCAGGATGGCAATGGAATGATGAGGGATCATCGCCCGCATCCATTTCACGTCCGCAATGGGGATCTGCTGCCTTACCAAAAAGGTGGCGCTTGCCATCAGCAAAATACTGCCCAGGATAATGGCCATATTTTTTTTCTGGTTGGCGTACATTTTCCGCATAAACAAAAACATGATGATGGCCATGCCGCCAATACCGATCAGGGTCATGTACATTCTGGTCCAGCTAAAAAAGACATGACTTAGCTCATAGGTATTGAAATACATGGTGATGTACATGGAGATGGCCGAACAGGCAAGCATCAAAATAAAGGTGGTGTACGGTGCATTTTTCATAGTGAGTTTTAGTTAGTCAAGGGGTTCAGTTGTAGGTACAGGATTTTCGGGACCTGCTTTAAGGCAGAGGGAGTAGCCTTTTCATGCCCGGTTATGCAGTACGGGCATTTGCCCTTTCTATTGCTCCCACAGTTCATTTTCCACCAAAAGCCGGGCCATAAAATTCCCCACATGGATGCGGCTGGTTTTCCCTGGGTTGAAAAGGGCACTTCGGATAGGGGAGGGAAAAGCCTGGTAGGCCGTGACTTCGCTTTGGTCTATCAGCGAGTCCGGCCGTACCACCACCCATTCGATATGGGGATCTTTTGCACCGATTTCCAGACGTAAATATTCCGCTGCCTGTTCGTTGTCGGCATGTGGTGGTGGCAGGTGGCGGATCAATCTCCTTGTTAAGATAAGCTAATTAATTGGGTAGAAAGGGAGAGTCTCTTATAAATTTTGGTAAAATGAGAGAAAAAAGTAAGAAGTATTTCGGTTGTTTAAGAAGTTTTTAAAAATTCATGGTTCGAAAATCCCTCCTATTGGAAAATATGATGGCCACGAATGCACGAATAAATCAATTATTCAGGCATTCATGGCAGAAAATCAGCCCCCTTACTATAAAGGGCATCAGGGATTATCAACAGCAGTTTGATCCAGGTTCGCAGCTATCTGCAGGCTGAAGGGAAGTCATTGAAACCTTGATTTTGGGTTTTTCAGACACTGGTCCGCAGCAGGCGGCTGCTTTTTCTTCCGGGGTGCTGGCTCTGTCCTTGGCTTTACAGGTGGTCTGATCGGGAACAAGCTGTACGATCAGTGCATTGCCGGTATCCTTAACCTGATGAACCGGAAGGACAGCAGTTGGGAAAACCGCATTCCCATATTCAAATTTGATCTCAGCTTGAGGGTAAGTTTCCCTTACGCTATTGACCAATTCAAAAATCTTCAGGGCTTTGGTGGTATCCACCGCATGATCTGGCTCCGGGTTTTTATTTTCCCACAACTGTATATGCACCTCCGACCATTGATTCCGCAAACCACCACAGTCTACGGTATCGAAATTGACGTTCTTAATTTCGGTAATGTGATAGTCGGTACGTACGTATTGACCGGTTTGATATTCGAAGAAAAGAGCCTTAGAGGGATTCTCTTGAAGGATTTGGGTAAATTCTGTGGTTTTCATTATTTTAAAATTTTAGTCTTAAGATTCAAATCTGGCACTGGCAACCATTTATATTTTCATATTGCAATATTACGATTAATACGAGGGAATTCCAAAAACGAAAAAGCAAAAAACTATAAGGAACATGATTATTATCACCCTATCCATTTTTTAAGCAGTGTATTTTTACGATAAAAAAATAGAACGATGGATCGAACAGCAATTATCACACTTTGGAGAGAAGGCCGTACCCGATTGACAAATCAACTAAACACAATCAAAACCGAGGACCTTCCGAAAAAATTGGGCGACAGTCCCAATTCCGCAGGCTTTTTGATCCGCCACATTGCTGAGGTAGAATTGCTCTTTGCCAAGAATGTTTTTGGCAATATGGGTGTTAAAGTAGATGCTCAAACGCTCAAGGCGGGGAAAGACAATGGGGTATGGACAAATTTGGAATCGTTGTTGGCTTTTGTAGAAGAGGCAGGAACGCAACTGGAAAAAGCAATCGGAAACCAGGAAAACTGGGAATCCGTTATTGAAACCAAGGAATTTGGGAAAAAGTCAAAAATAGAGGCTTTAGGCAGAATCAGTACGCACACGGCCTACCACGCAGGGCAGTTGGGGATCGTAGTGAAGTATGGAAAATAACGTAGAGTTGCTCGACATTTGGCATGTCTAATCCAGATGCTCAGGATTTGCAATCCTGGGTTCGTACCCGTCCGGGGGATTACAAATCCCCTTCATCTGCCCCACGGAATTGCAAATTCCGCGGAGCGGCACGGGGATGTGCTGTTCGACATTTGCAATGTCGGACCCAGATAAACCAGGATTTGCAACCCTGCTTACGTTCCCGTTCCGGGGATTACAAATCCCCTTTATCTGTCCACGGAATTGCAAATTCCGCGGAGCGGCACGGGGATGTGCTGTTCGACATTTGTAATGTCGGACCCCAGATAATTAGGATTTGCAATCCTGGTTTCGTTTGCGTCCGTGGGATTGCAGATCTCTTTGAGTAGTGAATTGTGTTGATTCTGGCCTATTACTACTGAAAAACATTAATCAAAGGAATAATGACCCTTTGAAAAATTTAGTTAAATTAGCAGGAAAAGCATTTCG
>JAWLFL010000130.1:0-10901 GCA_041685605.1 Cyclobacterium sp.
CCCTTTTTTAGCTGCATGGCAAGGATGAATTCATGATCCGTTTAAATTACAATCTATCCTGCAAATAACCAATTCCATACCTGTAAAATTCGGCTTCTCCTCCTCGATGGAGAATATTCGAGAAGGGCATTAAATTCCTTGAAAATAATTTGAGTGCCGATTACTCAGAAACCTCATTCCCCCAAAGCCGAATACCTCCAGCGGGAATTAGAAGCGGGAACATGCTCGGCCGCTACAATGGTTTCAATCTCCTGAATGATGTCGGGATTTTCTCCCGCTAGGTCGTTCATCTCTAAGGGATCGGAAGATAAGTCAAACAAGGCCCATTCCGAATTCCCTTCGTGAATGGATAGCCGCATGGCCTTCCAATTACCCATTCTCACCGCCATCTGCCCCCCATAGGAAGGGAATTCCCAGTACAAAAAGGCATGTTCTTGCTGCTTTTCATTTTTTAATGCCGGGAGGAAACTGATACCATCGGAATCAAAAGGAGCTTCAACCTCTGCAATTTCAGCCAAAGTAGGCATGACATCGTAAAATACAGAAACGTGATCAGATTGTGTACCTGCCTTAATTTCAGCTGGCCAGGAAGCAATCATGGGCACCCGGATTCCTCCTTCATAGAGAAATCCCTTGCCATACCCTCTTTCCTCCCGAAATTTTCCGGCACTGTTAAACCAGGGAGAATCGGTTCCTCCATTGAAGGTAGGGCCGTTATCGGAAGTGAAAATGATCAGGGTATTTTCATACATTCCCTGCTCTTTGAGTTGCTGAACAAGTGCCCCAACCTGTTCGTCCAGGTAGCTGACCATAGCGGCATAGGTAGCTCTGGGATATTGGGTGGGAAAATATGATCGCTCCCCCAAATAAGGTTCTTCCTCTCCAAACTTATCCACATAGTGGTCTATCCAGCGTCTGGGTGCCTGCAAGGGCACATGCGGAATGGGGGTGGCCCAATACAGAAAAAAAGGTGCTTCCCGCTTTTGGGCAATCAACTCCTGGATGCGGGAAAACATCATTTCGGGGGCATAGTCCGTCAGAAAATAATCGTCATAACTGTTCGGGTCGTTAGGGTCCGCCCCCTCCGGTAGCTTTTTATTAGGAGGAACCGTATCGTTATCCAGATACACCCGCCGGTCATTTTCCCAAAGGTGTACCGGATACAGGGTATGGGCCTGCCGCTGGCAATTGTACCCATAGAAGTAATCAAAGCCCTGCTGATTGGGCACGCCCACTGTATGCGGGGCTCCCAGGCCCCATTTACCGACTACTGCCGTGGTATACCCGGCACTTTGTAATAAGGTCCCAATGGTGGTCGTACCCTCGGCAATGGGACGCTGCCCTTCCAGCGTGCTGTCCGCCAGCATGGCACGATAGTTCCAGACATCTCCCCGTTCTGCCCATTCATCGTTCCCTCTAACCTGTGCTCGTCCACTGTGCTTCCCTGTCAGCAACACGGCACGGGCCGGGGCGCAAACCGGAGAACCGGAATAGTGTTGGGTAAATAACATGCCGGAAGCAGCCAATGCGTCGATATGAGGCGTTTCGATCTTTTCCTGCCCGTAGCATCCCAAATCACCATATCCCAAATCGTCCGCCAAAATATAGATAATATTGGGAGGAGCGGTTGGAGGGGCTGTTTCGGAGGAACAAGCGATGGACAGACTTACAAACAAGCCACTGGCCAGGGAAATAAAGTTGATTTTCATTCTCGTTTTTCGTTCGGTACGGAAATAGGTTTTTTTTAGGCTTTCAGCGGGGAGGGATTCACCGCTAGTAATTTTTCATTGTGGACATCCAATGCCAGGCCAGGAAAAACCTGTTCCCGGTTTTGCAGATCCTCCCAAACCCGAACCAGGTAATTGGATTCCTTGAATATTTTTGGGCGGAAACTGGTTTCCCGTACTCTTAAGGAATAAACCAGCTCGCCGGTATCCTCATCCACTACCTGAACGATCGGACGATGGCACTTACTCAGGTCCAGTTCTGGTAGGGTCCCTATCGATGCCCTGGCGTAGTTGTCTTGTTGGCTAATCGTTACCGGCCAACCATTATACTGCCCGTTTGGATTCATTTCAGGATCCACGTATCTGGGCCAACATTCGATCCGGATATTTTTTTGAGCTTTATCAAAGGTGACCATCCCGTAACCGGTAGCCCGATCGTAAATTAAAGCTGGTTCCCTCCCGGAAACATGCGGGTTTGCGATGGCATGAACGGTCAATTTGTTTCCAAACCCATCTTCAAAATTACCGGTGTAATCCGGTCGCCCGGGCAATGGCACATGTCCGGCAGGTACTTCCGGCCACCAACGCCTGGGGAAAAGGTTATTCAACGCCGGACCAGCAAAGGCGAATCCGGCATCTCCATGTTCCTCCACTCCGTAATGCACCACGGAGGCCAGGTGTTGATCGCCGGCCACATGGAGCGCAAAGGCTTTTCGGATCAGTCGGAGGGCTTCGTCCCTTCCTTTTTGTGGCCAGCCGTTTGAATCCATGTCCGTGGTAGGGGCATCGCCCGATACGTACTCGCCGGGTTTGGGTATGGGTAATTTGGGAACAATGCTATCAATAATACTGCCTTTGGGTAAGGTGGCCACCGTACAGAAATTAGTCTGAGACAATACGGCTTTCATTTCCGCTCCCTGACTCCAATCCGAAGACCAGTGTTCCAGAAATTCCAGCTGCCGCTCGCCCAGCAAGTCCGCATCCACATCATAATGCGCTTTAATATCAAATTCCGGGTTTTGAATGAAGCCATTGAGTACTTTAGCCTCTTTGGGCAACACATTTTTGGGAGCAGATTTAAATTTCCGGTCCTCCAGAATGGCAAAACTAACCCCGCCATAAAGCCAATCGGTATAGTAAGTCGTAATACCTTGTTTTACCGGCGTGGGGTCATAGGGATCGGGTAAATGTCCTGTTTGGGTCAGCTGCACCATATTCACCCATTCGGGAGGCATCTTATACCCACCCTGGTCCTGGGCCACATAACCCCATCCTTCGTCGGTAGGCGCTGCCTTTCCGGCTTCGCCCCAGACGTTTCCGTGATACACGTCGTGGTCGTCCGGAATAAAGGCACTGGGGATGTGTCGGAAGATTTCCCGATAGGACCAGCCGAACATATACCATTTGCGCAGGTAATCCAGACTGGATTTTTCAAGTGGGGAAGTCTGGATACCAAAACCTCCGGTGCTTTCGTAAAACTGATCACCAAGAAAGACGGCCAGATCTGGTTGATGTTTGGGAACATGATTACTGACCTCCTGATCCGGAAAACCATAATCCGCATTACAGCTAAAGACCGCCATTTTCACCTTTTCTTCGGAAGAAGGTTCCCGGGCGATGCTGCCTTCGTAAAAATAAGACTGGCTACCTGATTTCAGCGGCAGGTCCAGTTTGACCCGGTAAGGAACGGTTTGGTCAGCATTCCAGTTTTCCTGGCGGAAATGCACGACCCGCCCTATCGGGTCCGGCTTGGCCTGTTGCAGGCTGGTCCATTGCCCGTTTTTCTTTACCTGTAGGCTTACCTCCATACCGGGTACCTGATCTACCGGAGCCAACTGGGCAGCTAATTTTAAGGTTTTGCGGTGAAGGGTATAGTGAGCGAAGCAGATGGGGCCGAACTCCTGGGCAAGGGCGCCCACGATCTTGTCTCCGGAAATTTGCCAATCCGAAAAGGCCACAGAAGGGCTTTCGGTAGCTTCCAGGGGAAAATGGGTAATAAGGGCTAGGTTGCCTTCCCAGTTGGCATTGGGTTGGCTATAGGTCAACATTCCCAATAGTTTCCCATTTTCCGAATCCAAGGCTTTTAATTGGATTTCGTTTCCTTTTCCCTGCAGGTGAAGGGTAACTTCGGAGTCCAGGGAGATTTCTTGAGTCCCTTTTTTTTCACCGATCACCAAATGCCCTTCTCCGTTGATGCCGGCATCCAGGCCCTGACCAAAAACCGCTGCCGAGCGGTAATCGGGAAATTTACCCTTGGCTGCCAGGCGAAAACCGGCGTGGGCTTCCGGCTGTTCTTTGGCAGCTGTATTGAGCCATTCCATTTTTACCTTTAAGGCAAATTCTCCGGGTTCGGTTCCCAGTTGATGGGTAAGGCAATGAAGTGAACGGTTTTTATCAGAGACTACGCAAACGGCACGTCCCTGCCGGATTTCCCAGTCCTGCAGTCGATTGCCCCAGTATTCCGGACCTACCCAGGGCATGTTGGGCCATTGCTGCCAGGCACTTTGAAAAGCCGCCAGGGCTGCATGCTTATTGGATTTTGGGGCAATCGCAAAACCAGAGGATGCGCCAACAAGTAAATGTGGCGTAATGGATCCGAGTGCAATTGCTTTTACTACATGTCTTCTTTTCATGTGTTTATAATTGTTTCTTAATGGCCACATGGAATCTCGCATGCTTTATAATCATCCCACTGTGTGACGTTCTCGTCATGCTCGATTTCATGTGTTTTTAGTTTGCTTTTCAAAGGTCACATGCCTGTCCCGATCTTATATCGGGAGAATCTCGCATGCTTTAAAATCATCCCTCCGTGGGTCGCTTACGTCATGCTCGATTTCATAATAATTACTCTGCCAAATTTGGGTTTATGTTGGTTTCAGATTCAGGAATGGGCCATTGATCGTCGACTCCCGGCCGGAAATTTTTCGAGGTAACATACCACCTGGACTGCGGGTCCAGTTTTATAGACGTGGTAGGGTATCGTTCCGAATCCGGAAAGGGAGCTCCCCAAAAATCTCCATTTAATACTTGATCTCCAATTTCCCAGCGGAAAATATCCCATAAACGGGTGCCTTCGAAGGCCAATTCTATCCTCCGTTCCCTTCGTAGGATGTCCCGAAGTAAATCCGGGTTGGTTTCGCTTATGGGAGGTAGATTTACTGATTCCCTTCCACGAACAAGATTTATAGTTTGATCAAGTAACTCCTGAGTTATGGTATTACCCGCTTCAAGTTCCGCCTCAAGATAACTAAGTAAAACTTCAGCATAGCGAATGATCGGAATGTTTCCACCATAGTCATTGCGCAGGTTGCCACTGAACGATTCATTAAAATATTTTCTAAATCCAAATCCGGTACGAGTCGCTTGTTTGGAATAAGTTAGCTGGTCCACGGATTGGGTTGAATCAGGATGGCATACATATCTCCTCCCCTGAAAAGTAGATTCATTCCAAATAAATGTATCTCTAAAGCGCTGATCTCGGTTGGCCCCCATATCCTCTTGAATGAACTTAGGATCATCATAAGAAAAAGCCGAGCCATCGTCAAAACCATATTCCTCAGCCAGGCTACCCAATGGATTAATGATGTGCCAACCACTGGAGGCAGCAGGAAAGGCATGCTGGGGCATGGCATTAGGTGCTAATCCTGAAACAAATTGCACACTGAAAATATTTTCACGGCTGTCTTCATTTTCCGTGGTAAATAACGGGCCATATTCCGTATCTATAATATTATCACCATAATTAATGATTTGCTGGAACACTTCGGATGCCTCTTCAAAGCGTTTTTCAGCGAGGTACAGCCTGCCTAAAAAGGCCAGTGCAGCTTGTTTGCTTGCCCTTCCTATTTCAGAAGCTGGAATATCTGAAAATCGGGGCAGTCCATTTACTGCTTCCTCTAACTCCTGAATCGTGAAATCCACAATAACCGATTTATTTGACTTCTCCACATTATTGGCTTCATCCGGGGACAAGGTAGTCGTAATCAAGGGTACATCTCCCCAAAACTGGGACAGGTAAAAATACTGGGTTGCCCTTAAAAAACGCGCTTCGCTTTTCATTCTCTGCTTGGTTTCTTCGGGCATGTTTACGTTATCAATGTTTTCAAGAAAATCATTGGTAATGGCTATCCTTCTGTAAGATCCTTGCCAATAACCGTTCACTACGTTATTGTTAGGCAACAAAGTACCATCTGTCAGGCGGTTATAAGTCGAATTATCCCCTCTCCTATCATAGGCATTATCCGTAGCAAACTCCAAAAAAACGATCCCACAATACGTCCACCAATCTGAGGGGACGACCTGGGTTCCATAATTGATATTACCTCTATACATTCCGGTCAAAGCGATTAGGGCGTTGGATTCCGATGTCCAGAATGTTCCGCTAGCGAAGGCATCGGTGGGAAATTGCTCCAGTTTATCATCGCAGGCGATGCCCGAAATTAGCAGGAGCATGACTAACAATGGCTTATATATCGTTTTCATAAGAATATTCCTTTTATTGATTGAATTCATTTGTACTTAAAATCTGGCATTTACACCCAGGGTATAGGTAGCCAAAATGGGGTAATAGGCTCCACCCGTATTGATTTCAGGATCCCAACCTTCGGCATAGGAGGTGAACGAAAGCACATTCTCTCCACTTAAATAGAGTCTTAGGTTTTGAAGTCCAATCCTTTCCAGCATAGCTGCGGGAAGTGTGTATCCCAACTGAAGGTTTTTTACCCTGAGGTAAGATGCATTAGTTACCCAAAAATCAGACATGACCGTATTGGGAGTCCCACTATTGGTAATGACCTCCAATCGGGGATAATCCGGATACCGCTCGGGACTATCCGGATTAAACCGGCCATCCATCTGCCATTTTTGAATATTCCCCAGATTAAAAAATGCCCAACCGGCGTAGTTATTTAAAAAACCACTCACACCGGCCACGCCTTGTAAGAAGACGGATATGTCAAATCCTTTGTACCTGGATCCAAAATTCAATCCATAGGTATATTTAGGAATCCTGCTCCCTAAAAAAGTCCTGTCGTAGGTAGGGTCTACCCTACCATCCGGTACCCCGTCGGGACCACTGATGTCCTTGTAACGGATATCGCCTGGCTGAGGGTTTGGTGTGATAGCAGATTGATTGGGCCAACCGGATATATCCTCATCCGTTAAAAAAACACCGTCTGATTCATATCCGTAATACATTTCCATCGGGAAGCCTAAAAACAAGGTAGATCCATTACCTACCATTCCATTAGGCTGTTCCACATTTCCCAAGCCTAACGTAACGACCTCATTATTGATGATGGAAAAATTCCCTGAAATATTGTATTGAAACTCATTGATTTGGTTTCGATATCCAAAATCGAATTCCCAGCCTTTATTTCTAGCTGCTCCGGTATTGATTTCTCCAATCCCTACTCCTAAAATGGATGACACACTAGCAGTAGGTTGAAAAAGAATATCGGTCGTATTGCGGTTAAAATAGGCGAAATTAAATGATAATTTACCCTCCAAAAAGCTCGTTTCGGCGCCAAAATCCAACGTTTCAGTGGATTCCCAACGTATATTAGCATCCCTGTAATCTGAATAGGCTGCCCCCGTGGAAATACTACCACCAAATGGATAATTCCTTCCGGAGTTAAGTACGGTTTGGTAAGGGTAGTTTCCAATATTCTGATTTCCCAAAATTCCCCAGGAGGCTTTTAATTTTAAATCAGAAAGCCAATTCCAGTTTTCCAGGAAAAGTTCGTCTGAAAGTCTCCAACCCAGTGCCATGGACGGAAATAGCGCGTATTTATTATTTTCAGGGAATCTGGAGGAGCCGTCATACCTCAGGGTGGTTTCAAACAGGTATTTTTCGTCATGGTTGAATTTTACCCTTGAAATAAGGGATTGAATGGCCCATTCCTCATCAAATCCACCTACTCTCTGGTTATCAGCCCCTCCCATACCGATTACGGTATAATCATTGCTGGGGAAATCTTGCCGGTAGCCATTGAAATAGGTATTGATTTGGTTTTCGAAGGTATATCCCAACAAAAAATCCAAATTGTTTTTATTGAAACTTTTTGAATACTCCCCAATTAGTTGGGCCGTCTTGAAAATTTCCTTATTGCTGAATTGGTTCAGGTAAGATTGTGCATGAAAAACATCGTCATTCAATCGCTGGGAAGCCAGGTAAGACCGCTGTTCGAGCAAAAATGAATTGTAACCTCCAATTGCTGAAAAAACAAGTCCGTCTATAGGGGTCCAATCCAATTTCATGTTAATTCCAGTTCGCGTCCTGGGATTGGTCAGGTAGGAATCGGATTGCAGCCATGATACGGGGGTCCCTCCACTTTCAGGGCCAATGCCAAAATCACCGTTTGAAGCCTGTCCCAAATAGACAGCAGGATACCTGATGGCGTTTTGTATCAGTTGGTTACTAAGTTCACCTCCTTTATTAGCGGTGGCCTGGGGCTCATTTCGCTCCTCTATGGATCCAAATAACCTGGTGGTCAATTTAAAATGCTCCCCCAGCTTATTTTCAAGATTCAACCTTAGATTATACCGGTTATAGTTATTTTTGGGTACAATTCCCTCCTGACTTAAAATACCTCCTGAAAGAAAATATTTATTGTTTTCATCTCCTCCGTTCAAGGTAAGGGTATGGCCCGTCTGTATGCCATCTCCGGAAAACACATGGTCCAAAAACCGGGTATTGGGATAATTGTCCGGGTCGGATTGTGATCGGTAATTGGCTATATCCTCCTCAGTAAAACTATTGCTTCCTGAAGCGATATTGTACATGGCAGCATAATCCCAGGAATCTACGAACTGTGGTAGCTGGGTGGGTTCGTTAAAACCAACATAACCATTATAACTAACCGTCATTTTTTTGTCAGATCCATTTTTGGTGGTAACCAGGATAACGCCATTGGCGGCCCTGGCCCCATATATCGCAGCAGAGGAGGCATCCTTTAGTACTGAAATGGACTGCACGTCATCCGGGTTGATGTCATTCATATTTCCCGGAATGCCGTCAATTAAAATCAATGCATTGGGTGTGGCTCCAAAAGAACCTACCCCTCTGATTCTGATATTTCCTCCGCTCTGGCCAGGCCTGCCAGACCTTTGGATAACCGTTACCCCGGGCATTTGTCCTGTGATGGCCTGAGAAAGTTGTTGAACCGGGCGGTTTTCAATATTATCAGCGGTAATCTGCGAAACCGATCCGATGACGTTTACTTTTTTCTGAGTTCCATACCCCACTACCACTACTTCTTCCAAGGATGACTGGTCTTCCGTTAAGGTAATTGTCAGGCTGGTTTGATTGCCTACGGCTACCCGTTGGGATTGATATCCTATAAACGAAAATAATAACACAGATCCCTCTGGTGCTTCGATGGAAAAATTACCATCAATGTCGGTAGCTGTCCCGGTGGAAGTTCCCTCCACCAGGACAGTAGCTCCGGGTATGGGGCTTCCATCCTGGTCTACCACTTTCCCGGTGATTTCTATAAAATCAAAAGAAATTTTGACTTCCACGCTTTGGTTCATGGCTTTAGAGCCTCCTACATAAATGGAATTATTGACCTGCCTGAATTTCAATTTGGAAGTTTGGGCTACCTGTACCAGAATGTCATTGACAGATTGTCTTCCAGCTTTCAGGTTTACCGGACCCCTACCCGCAAGCAGATCGTCCGGAAAAATGAATACATAATCTGTTTTGGATTCCAGGTTTTTAAAAACTTCCTTTAAACTCCACTCCTTATCGGCCATACGAAGGAAAGTCTCATCGATCGGTTTGATCTGGGCCTTGGAATCGTTGGCCAGCAAGGTTGTCAGAAACATACATTGCAGTATACAGCCGTATAACAGGTTCTTGGATACCATCTTGATTAGGTATAGTATTTTTCTTTTCATCATTTTAGGTGTTTTGTTGAATTGATTTCTTTAAAGCGGACAGGGTAAAATGTTTCATTTGGCGATGGGAATTTTATCCTGCTTTTTGTTTTTATCTCATAGGCAATCAGAATTTTATCACTACATTTTTTTCATTAATCTGGTATTCAAACCCAAGGGAAAAACTCAAGCCGGTCAATATATCTTCCAGGCTTTCATTGTTAAATAAACCGGTGACTTTCCGGTTGTCTAAGGCTTTTGTTTCAAATCGTACCCCGTACCAATTTTCAAGTGTTTGAAGGATTTCCTTAAATGGTTTGCTCTGAAATCGGATCTTCCCCTCCTTCCATAAGGTGGTTTGGTCCAGGTCAAATTTTGCTTTGCTTAAACCAGAAGCCATTTTAGACTGTTCTAAGGCCATCTCTCCCGGAAGAAGTGAAATTACCTGTGCATTTTTGGTAACATTGACCCGTCCCTGAGTTAAAGAAATTTTAACTCCTTCTGCTCGTGAATAAGCATTAAAGGCGGTGCCCAGGGCAGCGGTTGCCACAGCACCCGTTTTTACGATAAATGGCTTTTCTTTGTCTGGCGCTACTGAAAAAAATGCTTCACCTTCTAGCATTATTTCCCGGTTGTCGATCCCAAAATCAGAATAAAAAGTGAGGGTGGAAAGGGAGTTGACAACCACTTCTGACTTATCTGGAAGCAGCAGCCGTAATTTTTCACCTGCCGCAGTGCTTTTCTGAATTTTCATTGGGGCAACCTCAGCTAAAAGGGGTTCTCCCTTCTTTGAAAATCCCAATTCATACAGAAAATAGACGGAAAACAGCAACAATAAAAACGTCGCAGCTACCTTTCCGAGTTTCAGAAATTGATGAAAAATTGCCTTCCCATTATGAACCTCCTGGTTTTTCAATGTGGCCTTGTGAATATGATCGAGCATTTGCTGCTGCTTAGATTGACTTACTTTTGCAGGCCTCCCGAAATTCCAGTCCTTTTCAATCAGGTTCAGAAAACGATCTTCAGAACCGGTTTTTTTCAGCCAATCCATCACCTCCCTATTTTCTTTGGCTGTGGTAAGGTTATTTAAAAATCTTATTCGCTTTTCTTTTTTCAAAATATTATTTCATTTTAAGCATTACACCTGAAACCAACATTTTACTTAGAAAAAGTTGAAAAAATTTAAGAAAAACTTTATTGGAAATAAAAATCCGGACTTATTTCACCAAAAGTTGAAGCTGAATGGAACCATTTCCTCCGACCATAGACATCTGAAAAAAATGATTATTGGGTCTT
>JAWLFL010000388.1:0-2638 GCA_041685605.1 Cyclobacterium sp.
TCGATGGTATCCAGGTTTTTGGTTTTATCACCACTCGCATGTTCGAATTGAACCGATGCTATTTTTAAATCTTGTTTTTTGTCCATGTAAGTACTATAAAGTTTCCAAAAGCCAGATTCTTTCGAGTTATCATCTCTTATTCCATCCCTTTTTTAACGACCTCCAATAGAAAACAAAAACGAATCATTCCTAGATCGGGTTTTGGGGGGTGATCCATTTTTCTTCTACTCCCTGGAAGGTCAGGGTGACAGGCAGGATTTCACCATTCGGACCAAACTCCATTTTGTCGATGCAGGTAACCCGATGATTTGCGTCCGTTTCAGCTAGTGGTCTCCGGTGATAGACAATGTAATATTCCTCCTCCCCCGGTATTTGGAGAACAGAATGGTGCCCTGCTCCCCTTGCAACCGTTTCATCCTGCTCCAGGATCACCCCTTTTTTTTCAAAGGGTCCGAACGGACTGTCTGAAATTGCGTAGGCCACCCGGTAATCCGGACCGGTCCAACCTCCCTCCGACCACATGAAATAATACTTGCCGTCTCGGATAAACATAAATGGCCCTTCCACATATCCGTCCGGGGTGACCTCTTTATACAATTCCCCATCCTGAAACGGAAGCAATTCCGTAAAATCATCATTCAATCGGACCATATTACAACGTCCCCAGCCCCCATAATACATGTAATAAGTACCGTCCGTATCCTGAAAAATATATTGGTCAATGGGTTGGGCCTCGTTGACAATTTCATTAATGAGGGGTTTGCCCAGCAAATCACGAAAGGGGCCCTCAGGCTGATCTGCTACGCCCACGCCGATCCCACCGACCTCACCTTCGTGCACATCGTTAGCCGCAAAAAAAAGATAATACTGATCATCTTTGCTAATCACCCCCGGTGCCCACATCGCTCTCTTGGCCCAGGTTACCGCAGCTGTATCTATGATCCGCTCGTGTTTGGTCCAGTTTACCAGATCCGGGGAAGAAAAGGCATCCATAAAAACCTGCCGGTCAAAACCGTCCGAATACGTCGGGTAAATCCAATACCTATCATCATAAACAATCACTTCCGGATCGGCATACCAGCCCTCTAGGACGGGGTTTCCAGCGTAAACGGTTTTTTCAGAATCCGAGGTGGAACAGGAAAGAAGACCCAGAAAACAAAAAAAAGTACAAAAACCCGGAATAACGTTTCTCATTATTTCTTACTTATTGGAGTTGGCTTACGGCTTCGGTTTACTAAAATAAAATGGGTGAATGGCAATCTCCCAGCTAACTAGCAGATGAATTTACCAGGAAAAAACCACTTGCACAACAGAACCCAGTACTTTAATACGGTTAGGAACCCCTTACCAGGTAAAGGTGCCCAGCACAGGCAAGTGATCGGAGGCATAGGTTTCGGGAATTACCTGGTGTCCGGTGACTGCCAGACTACTCACCGGTCTGTAAAAGATAAAATCGATGGTCTTTTCTGGATTGATGACAGGAATCGTCGGCGGGCAATTTTCTTCACAACTCCTTTTGAAAAACGCATCCAATGTATTGATGGCTTCAGATCCCGGAACGGCATTAAAATCCCCGGCCAAAATAACCGGCAAGCTGGTCTCCTCAAAATGGCGGGTGATGTCTGCAGCCTGCCGGGCGGTGTTGCTTGCACTGCTAAAGTCCAGATGGGTAGCCGCAAACAGGATCACCTTTCCTCCGGGAAGGCTCACCTGAACAGACAACAAGGTCCGAGGCTCCGTACCCTCCTCCGAAGACAGCGCAATCTTTTCAGATAGTGCTATCGGGTATCGGGAAAGAATGGCATTCCCGTATTCTCCTCCCTGGTGGGAAATGGATTTCGAAAAATAATAATTCATACCTGTTAATTTCGCTAAAACAGCGGCCTGGTGAATCTCTTTTCCGGAACGTTGGGTATGAACATCCACTTCCTGCAATGCCACCAAATCCGCATTACTTTTGCGAATAACCCGAGCTATGGCGGGCAAGTCGATGGAATCCGGAATGGAGGGGGGATTGGCGTGGTGAATATTATAGGCCAATACCCGAATTTGAGCCTGCTCCTGACCATACACCTTGCTTGGAAAAAATCCAAAAATGGATACCGCGATAAGTAAAGAAGAGTTAAAAGGGAAACAAATTTTCATCTTGCAGGGTATTTGTTTAAAATCGTTTTTTCAAAGATATAAATTTCAAATTATTTTAGTTGCCTGATTGATACGCTTAAACCGATAACTATTTGTAATCATGATCCAATACCACAACAAAATATTCAGGCTGGTCCACAATTCTTCAAACGGTGCCCTGGATGGAGACATGCGTTTTCACTACCGACAACAAGGTCAGGTGATATGGTCCGAGTATAATAGCGAATCCATACTGAAGGGACATCTAATCGGAATCGTCGCCGACTATGGAATCATCAAGATGAGCTACCATCAGGTAACGCATTCGCATAAGATCATGACCGGAACCTGCAGGTCCGTTCCAGAAATCCTTCCCAATGGGAAAATCAGGTTACACGAAAAATGGCAGTGGACATCCGGAGACCGAACTTCCGGAGCATCTATCCTGGAAGAAATCTGAGGTGACAAACTCCGAAAATGCTTTTTTATCATCCTTAAAATGTTGTACAAATAT
>JAWLFL010000131.1:0-10808 GCA_041685605.1 Cyclobacterium sp.
TAAATGAGGTAAAAAAAGTAACCAATAATAATTTTTTTATTGCAAAATTGATAAATATAGGGTAATATTGAATCTGAAAATAACCCCTAGTTATTTTAAAATTAAATTTTGAATCAGTTGTAGTTTAAAAATTAACCTTAATTATCAAAATCATGAGAAAAATTAACATTCCAACTTTAATGAAAAGCATTATTGCGCTTTCTTTGTTTTTTGTCTTTGCGGTAAGTACTGCGTCAGCACAAAGTGAAACAGATGAGAAATTCAGTTATACCATCACCGTAAATTCTGATCAGTTTTTCGGGTTTTATCCATTCTTTTCCGGTTCCTATGCCGTTAGCGAAACCTCAGCATTTACATTCTATGGCATCTTATGGTCTGGTGGTACAGGTGGTAACCAGGGTTCTGGCGGAGGCTGGGGCAACTGGACCGAATTTGGTGTGGGGTATAGCTTCGATGCTGCAGATGGTTTGAGTATCAATCCGCAGATTGGTGTGACCGGCGGAAACTTGCTTTCTTCTGGTACCGCAGGTCCCGGTGTTTTTGGGGATGGTTTGGTTCCCAACCTGACCATTGGATTGGATAAGGCAAAAACAGAAGGTGAGATCTATTTTGGATTGTACTCCCCATTGAGAGACCTGGCCCCTGACGGTGGTACTACCTTGGCGTATATTCACTACTGGGCTAATTTCGGGGTGAAGGCTTCGGATTTCTTTTCCCTGGGAGTGCACTATGAGCACTTGATTAACTCTGGAGGTTCCAATGTGTCTGAATCTACAGACGTTTATCAGTGGATTGGCCCCTATATTCAGTTTTCCGATCCTAATGGAAAGGCGTTTGCCAGACTATCTGCCGGCGGCGATCTGGTGGAGGGAAATGATTCCTTTTTCAAAGTTACTACAGGGCTTAGTTTCTAAGACGTATACTAAATTTGCATTAAAAAAGGAGACTGTTTGACGGTCTCCTTTTTTTGTGTAACACGGGGTGATCTGAATCATCAGGTATGCTCTGTAGTAGATTGGGTTTAACGACCGTTTGGGAGTCCGGTTTGCAGATTCCTGAAGCATGCTTTTTTCCCCTTTCCATCAGTCCCCGCACTGAAATAGATAAAGAAAAAGCCAATCAGGTAATTACCCAATATGGTAAAGGGACCGGTGCTATGGGATTTTGATTGGGAATTTCTGACTTTGATTTGGCTTAATAATCAGGAAGGTGTAGGTAAATCTAAATTCCCATGTGGGCTAATTCTCCCATTCTCGTATGGTATAAGCAATAGCATGGGAGAAATTTTTTTCAAGCAGACCCTGTTTTACTTTCTTTTGCTATTGACGCTCGTCAATCCCCCTAACTTATAGTCGGTGTATGCCTGCTGAATGGTGTGCCTTTCGTCAGCGGTGCAAACTGGAATCCAATTGAACATGGAACCTTCAAATGCCTACCATTCCTCCAATCGGTTCCAATAGGGGTTGATAACGCCCTGATCAGAATGAGGGGGCGTTTGTTTCGGTAACACGCCGTAATACAGTGTCTTGTATAGGGATACTCAGGCGTAAACCCTTCTGGATTTTTTTTCTGAAAATTTGGGTGTGACTACCTGAATACGGGATCAATGCCTGAAAATTTTTTAGTACAAGTAGGGGGTTAAAGACCCTTCCTTTTGAAAGGGCGGCAGCTAAAAATGAAAGGAGGATTGATATTAAAAGCTTTGTATTTGAAACATCTGGGCAAGAATTAGCTGTTGCATCGGACATTACCTAAGGCGACTAATAAAAACCCTTGCCCAAACCGAAAGGAATTCGAAGCCTTTCGTTGGACAAGGGTGGAGAAACTGGTTAAATATCAAATTAGTGGCATTTATTCGTCATAAACAATGGTATATCCTCTGATACCATGTTCATGGCTGTCCAAACCGGACCGTTCGTGTTCTTCGGATACCCTGATGCCCACTGTTTTCTTCAGCACAAAAAAGATGGCCAGTGCCGAAAGAAAGGCAGCGGCACCGCAAATAAGTACACCTAGCAGTTGGGTAATGAAGGAATGATCCGGATTGGTAGAGAAGATGCCCACGGCCAGGGTTCCCCAGACCCCGCAGGTAAGGTGGACAGAAACGGCTCCTACTACATCGTCTAGCTTCAATTTATCCAGGAATATGGCAGACAATACCACCAGGATGCCGGCCACGAATCCTACTAAGAGTGCAAATATCGGGTTGATAACATCGGCTCCTGCCGTAATGCTTACCAGGCCGGCCAGAATGCCATTTAGTACCATTCCGAGGTCTAATCGTTTGAAGGCGAAATAGGCGGCAAAGAATCCTCCCAATCCTCCTGCACAGGCTCCAAGCGATGTGGTAACCAATACAAAGGATACCAGTCCTGGGTCAGCAGATAGGACAGAACCGCCGTTAAAGCCAAACCAGCCCAACCACAGAAGAAATACCCCTATCACGGCCAGGGGAACACTGGAACCTGGTTTTTCGATCGTTTTTCCATTGATATACTTACCGATCCTGGGGCCCACCATGATTACTCCGGCCAGCGCGCCCCATCCGCCGACAGAATGCACCAGTGTAGATCCGGCAAAGTCATAAAACCCCATGTCGTCAAGTGCTCCGCCACCCCATTTCCAGCTTCCGATAATGGGGTAAACAATTCCTACGAAAACAACCGTAAACATCAGGTAGGACCATAATTTCACCCTTTCAGCGATGGCACCGGATACAATGGTGGCGGCAGTGGCTGCAAACATGGCCTGAAAAAGAAAGTCAGTCCAATAGGTGTAATTTCCATCGGCATAAGCTGTGGTAACGTCTGCATCAGCAGGGCTAAACCAAAACATGCTCCAACCGGGCCCGTCAAAACCAAGCCAACCCGGTTGGTCAAATCCGGGATACATTAGAAAAAATCCCGTCAGCCCATAAGTCACAATACCTAAGATGGGCGTGACCGTATTTTTAAAAAGGATGTTAACCGTATTTTTGGCCTGACCAAAACCGGCTTCCACCCCGGCAAAGCCGAGGTGCATGATAAATACCAGTGCTGTTGCCAGCATCATCCAAACGTTATTCGTAGTAAGCAGGTTTTGTGCAATGGCATCAGCCAGATCGACTCCATCGGTGCTTACCTGGGTTAAAGGCGAGACAATATTTTTCATAGGAACCTATTATTAAAGGGTTATGGTTAGAAATGCTACTTTATTTTAAGCGTCTGAATCAAATCTAATCAATAATGGGTAAAAAAATAACCTCTTATAACATAAATAATGTATTTAGTACCTGACAAAAGGCTAATAATTGTGGACTATTGAATAAAAATCAAATAAAGTTAAATTATATGGTTTGAAAAGAAACCGGTTGCAAATAAAAATAATAGATTGCAACAGGTTTTATTACCGTATTTAAAAAGGTAAATTTTTGAAAAATAAGTGAAATAAATTACTAATGCACAAAAAGACGGATTTATATACCTTTTTTTGGTGCTTTAAAACAGGATGGAATGGTTTTGATAAAAAGGACTTTCTTAATATTTATTTTTTTGCTTAGTTGAGCAAAAAAATTGTAAAAACATTTCTTTTCGGAAAATATCAGGTGCTTGTTATGATTCCAATAGACATCCGGAATGGGTTGAAAAATTAAATCCTTATCAGGATTCCAATTGGGCCACTTCTTTGGCAAAATAGGTCAAAATGATTTTCGCACCGGCCCTCTTGATGCTGAGTAGGGATTCCAGCATGGCTCGTTCTCCATCCAGCCAGCCATTGGCCGCCGAAGCCTTGATCATGGCATATTCGCCACTCACATTATAGGCAGCGATGGGGATTGGGAAACGGTCATGAAGCAGTTTGATGATGTCCAGATAGGCCAGAGCAGGCTTGACCATCAGAAAATCCGCTCCCTCTTCCATATCCAACTGCCCCTCAATCAAAGCCTCCTGGCTGTTGGACGGGTCCATTTGGTAGGTTTTTTTATCTCCCGATTTTGGAGCGGAATCCAGGGCATCCCGGAAGGGATTGTAGAAGGCACTGGCGTATTTGGCCGTGTAGGACATAATCGAGACTTCCTTGTAGCCGTTTTCGTCCAGTAATTTACGAAGATAGCCCACCCGGCCGTCCATCATGTCGGAGGGGCCGATGATGTCTGCCCCGGCTTTTGCCTGAGCCAGGGTCATTTTGCCCAGAATTTCCAGCGTCTCATCATTCAGGATTTTACCATTTTCTACCAGTCCGTCGTGCCCGTCCGAATTGTAAGGGTCCATGGCCACATCGGTCATGATGCAGGCCTGGGGAAAGCTCTGCTTGATGGTTCGCAAGGCCTTTAAATAAAAGGTATCTTCGCGGTAACTCTCCGTGGCAAAGCGATCCTTTTTGTCTTCCGGATAGGCCGGGAAAATATCGAAAGCATTGATCCCCAGCCTTAGGCAGGAATCAATCTCCTCCAGCATCAGGTCCAGCGAATACCGGTAAATACCCGGCATGGATTTCACTTCTACTTTCTGGTTGATGCCATCGATCAGAAACAACGGAAAAATAAAATCGCTGACGGAGAGCCTGGTTTCCTCTACCAGAGAACGAATGGCGGCGGATTTTCGGTTTCTTCGGGGTCTTCTAAGCATGGCGATATTGGTTCTGGATAGGTATCTAATATAGTTGCTAACGGGTATTGGTATGAGTGGGTCGGCTTTTCGTTCAGGTAAATAATCCGGATACGATCTTTAGATCAATGTCCCGGTAATCCCGGATGTAATGATCACAGGGGGGCAATTCCTCCTTGCTATGGGAAGAAAGCACTCCCACCACGCGCATGCCAGCGTTTCGGGCGGCGGATACACCGGAATGAGAATCCTCAAAGACCAGGCATCGGGCCGGGTCTACATTCAGGTTTCTGGAAGAACTGAGGTACACTTCCGGGTCGGGTTTGTGTTTTGTTACATTTTCGCTGGCCATAACGGACTCCATACTGGGCCCGAAACCCAGATGCCCCATAATTAAATCCAGGTTGGCACGGGGGGCAGAGGTAGCGACTCCGGTTCGGTAGCCTGCTTTTTTGAGTGCCTGGAGAAACGGCAGAAATTCGGGCAGTGTCTCTACCTTATCCGCATAAATTTCCCGAAATAGACCTTCTTTCTCTTGCTCCAGAGTCGTGAACTCAGTCCCAACCACCTCTCTGCCCAGAAAATGAGCAAAGATGTATTTGTTGCTTTTGCCGTACATGTGCCGGGCAAATTCTTCTTCGCTGGGATTCAAACCCCTTTTGCCAAAAAACACGCGAAACGCCTCCGAGTGGAAAGGATTGGTATGACAGATCACACCGTCCATATCGAAAATGATGGCCTGTTCCTTCATTCTACTTCGGTTTTTTCAAACGCCAGAATGGTCTTTTCGATGATATCGCAGCAGCTGTGCAACTCTTCCACGCTCATAACCAGCGGAGGAGCAAAGCGAATGATATTGCCGTGTGTGGGTTTGGCCAGTAGGCCGTTGTCTTTTAAAGCAACACAAATGTCCCAGGCCGTGCTGCTGTCCGGGCTGTCGTTGATCACGATGGCATTCAGCAAACCCCAGCCCCGAACCAGACTTACCCAGGGAGATTTATTGGCAAGCAGTTCCATTCGCTCCCGAAATACCTTGCCCAGGGCCCGGGCGTTTTGGGAAAGTTTTTCATCCCGTACCACTTCCAGGGCAGTAATGGCTATTTTGGCACCCAGGGGGTTGCCTCCAAAGGTAGACCCGTGTTGTCCAGGGTGAATGACCTCCATGATGGGATTATTGGCCAAGACCGCTGAAACCGGAAAAAATCCTCCGGAAAGGGCCTTGCCCAGGATCAATATATCCGGTTCCACATAGGTTTCCTGTTTTTCACAGTGGCCCTCGCAGCTACAGTTACCGCAGACGGCCAGCAGGGATCCCGTTCTTCCGATACCGGTTTGGATTTCATCTGCCAGCAATAAGGTCTGATGTTCCTGACAGAGTTTTTTAGCTTGCATCATGTAGTCTTCATCCGGAGTGTTGACGCCCGCCTCGCCCTGAATGGGTTCGATCAGAAAGGCCACCGTCTCCGGATTTTCAGTCAGGGCTGCTTTCAAAGCAGTCAGATCATTATAAGGTATCCTTATAAATCCCGGGGTATAGGGGCCGAAGTTTTTCCGGGCATTTTCATCATTGGAAAAGGAAATAACGGTGGTGGTTCGGCCATGGAAGTTACCCTCGGCCACGATGATTTTTGCCTGCTGCTCGGGTACTCCTTTTTTCTCATAGCCCCATTTTCGGGCGATTTTGATAGCCGTCTCCACTGCTTCTACGCCGGTATTCATGGGCAATACCTTGTCGAAGCCAAAGTATTCGGTAATGTATTTTTCATAGGGCCCCAGCACGTCATTGTGAAATGCCCTGGAGGTAAGGGTGAGGGTACCGGCCTGTGCGATAAGAGCCTCCTTTATCCGGGGATGGCAATGCCCCTGATTGACAGCCGAATAGGCCGAAAGAAAGTCAAAATATTTTTTTCCTTCCACGTCCCAAAGGTATACTCCTTCTCCTTTTGTAAGTACAACGGGTAAAGGATGGTAATTGTGGGCCCCGTGGATATGTTCTAATTGTATCGCTTCCTTGCTTGAACTGATCTCCTGCATCATGGATCTCCTGTTTAATTCTTTTAAATGGTGTTTCGGAGCAATTTCTTTCCGAATGGGCAAATATAAGAAAAGGGATTCGGAAACCGGAGGCAAAACCAAAAAGTTGGTAGGCAGGGATTTATTTAATAATTATGTTTCCTACTTTTGTTATTTAATGAAAACTTCCGATATTTGCAAACCCAATTGAAAAAGTAAAAACAACACGGACACATATATATCATGGCAAAAATTTGTGACATAACTGGAAAAAGGCCTCAGGTAGGAAATAACGTATCACACGCCAATAACAAAACCAAGCGTAGATTTTACCCCAACCTGCACAAGAAGAGCTTTTACATCCCGGAGGAAGATGCCTGGATTACGTTGAAAGTATCCTCTTCTGCTTTGAGGACCATCAATAAAAAAGGAATCAGTGCGGTATTGAAAGAGGCGCAGAAAAAAGGAGAAATCGTCATCAAATAAGGTGTCTACCTCCAACCACACTAAATCATAATACGCAATGGCTAAGAAAGGTAACAGAGTACAGGTAATCCTGGAATGTACGGAACACAAGCAAAGTGGTATGCCCGGTACTTCCCGGTACATCACCACCAAGAATAGAAAAAATACTACCGAGCGCTTGGAATTGAAAAAATTCAATCCCATTTTGAAAAAAGTAACGGTTCATAAAGAAATCAAGTAATCACTTCCTTCGGGATAAAACAGAAATATTATGGCTAAGAAAGTAGTAGCAACACTGAAAAAAGAAGGTGGTGTCTCGTATGCCAAAGTGATCAAAGCGGTTCGGTCAGAGAAGACCGGAGCCTATACCTTCAAGGAGGAAATGGTGCCCAGTCCTTTGGTTCAGGAGACCCTTAAAAAGTAAGGATTATCCCGCCATTCACGCATTTATACATCCCTTTCGGTTCTTATCGAAAGGGATTTTTGCGTATATTCGGGTCATAGAAACGTACTTATGGGAATATTTGGTTTTTTTTCTAAAGAGGAAAAAGAGAGTCTGGACAAGGGGCTGGAGAAATCCAGCAATAACCTTTTTTCAAAGCTGGGCAAAGCCATCGTGGGCAAGTCCAAAGTGGATGAGGACATACTGGATGAGCTGGAAGAGATCCTGATCACCTCCGATGTAGGTGTGGATACCACCATCAAGATCATCCGGCGCATTGAAGAGCGGGTGGCCCGAGACAAATACGTAAATACCGCCGAACTGGACCTGCTGTTACGGGAGGAGGTGTCCGGACTTTTGGAGGAGAACAATACCCAGGATCTGGGCGACTTTGACCTTCCGGAAGGCAAAAAGCCCTACGTCATCATGGTAGTAGGGGTCAACGGGGTGGGCAAGACGACTACGATCGGAAAACTGGCCCACCAATTCAAGCAGGCCGGAAAGTCAGTGGTGCTGGGAGCGGCGGATACCTTCCGGGCAGCTGCCGTGGACCAGCTTATCCTCTGGGGGGAACGGGTGGATGTGCCCGTTATCTCCCATGGCATGAACACCGACCCTGCTTCGGTAGCCTTTGACACGGTAAAAAAGGCCGTGGAAGTGAAGGCAGATGTGGTGATTGTGGATACGGCCGGCCGGCTGCATACCAAGGTCAACCTGATGAACGAACTGACCAAGATCAAGCGGGTGATGCAAAAATTCATCCCCGAGGCACCCCACGAGATTTTGCTGGTATTAGATGGCTCTACTGGTCAGAATGCCTTTATTCAGGCCAAGGAATTTACCAAAGCCACCGAGATCAGCGCCCTGGCCATCACCAAGCTGGACGGCACGGCCAAAGGAGGTGTGGTCATCGGCATTTCAGATCAATTCAAGATTCCGGTAAAGTACATTGGAGTGGGAGAGAAGATGACCGATTTGCAGGTCTTTGACCGAAGGGAATTTGTGGATTCGCTTTTTAAGAAAAATAGGTGATTTGATGATGTGGTGATGTGGTGATATGATACGGTGCCTGAGTCGAAGGCAGCGGACGAAGACGGACCCTCAACGGTTACAGGCATTGACCTTTGGGGTTTTCCCAACCCCGTCTTTTCTAGAACGTGTGCGTTTGAAACCATCGAGGTCTCAAAGACCTCAAAGGTTATGCGTATTGACCTTTGGGGTTTTCCGAACCCCGAAGGTCTTTTCTGGAACGTGTACGTTTAAAACCTTCGAGGTCTCGAAGACCTCAAAGGTTATGCGTATTGACCTTTGGGGTTTCCCGAACCCCGAAGGTCTTTTCTAGAACGTCTACGAAAAAAACCTTCGAGGTCTCGAAGACCTCAAAGGTTATGCGTATTGACCTTTGGGGTTTCTCCAACCCCGAAGGTCTTTCCTGGAACGTGTACGTTTGAAACCTTCGAGGTCTCAATGACTTCAAAGGTTATAGATTTTGACCGTTGGGCTGGAAAAACCCGTATATTTCTTTCCGGGTTTCATAGAGAATGATTATTTTAACTCGCCTAAGCGATATATTCACGATGGATGTTTTTGATGCTGAATGTGTGTATCATGTATACAGTAGGGCCATTGGAAATGAAAAGCTGTTTCAAATAGAAGACAATTATTGCTACTTCCTGGAAAAATACGATCTTTTTTTAGGTGGAAATGTGCAAACCTTGGCTTATTGTCTTATTCCAAATCATTTTCATTTCCTGATAAAAATAAATAGAGGTGTTACGAACGATAAAATCGTCAAAGCATTTTCTGATTTCCTTAATTCTTATAGCAAAAGTATAAACAAAGCATTCGAAAGAAACGGCGCATTATTTCAAAGAAAATTTAAGCGCAAAAAAATTGACAAGGAGGATTATTTAAGCAGAATTGTTATTTACATTCATCTCAATCCTGTGAAACATAAACTGACCAAGGAACCTTTGGATTGGAAGTATTCTTCTTTTCGAAGTTATTTATCAAAAAAACATTCCAAACTAAATCGGGAAATGGTTTTAGAGTGGTTTGGAGGGTTGGACGGGTTTAAACTTGCACATCAAACTAATAGGGAATCTGATATCTCTGAGGAGTTTGCTTTGGAATCATAGTTCATATTTGCGTTTAAAACCTTCGAGGTCCCAAAGACCTCAAAGGTTTCGGGCATTGACCTTTGGGGTTTTCCCAACCCCGAAGGTCTTTTCTGGAACGTGTACGTTTAAAACCTTCGAGGTCTCGAAGACCTCAAAGGTTTGACTACATTGACCTTTGGGGTTTTCCCAACCTCGAAGGTCTTTCCTGGAACGTGTACGTTTGAAACCTTCGAGGTCTCAAAGACCTCAAAGGTTATACCTATCCCTTGTGTCATACAGCAGCCCAGCTTCCTGAAGCGCTTGGTAAACCCCGACTTTTTCCTGCTTATCCTCATTTATAAAAGAGCTGATAAGCTTCCGGTGCAATCCGGTAGCTCTCAGCTTCCCCAGGGCGTGTCCGTCCCGGAGCAGCATCAGGCTGGAATGGGGGTAGAATTCCGCCAATACATCGTAGCAATACCTGGAAAGCAATCTATCATGGACAGCACCTACGATCAGCACCTTGCCTTCAAACTGCCTGCCTTTGTCGTAATCCACTCCATAAACCGAAAAAGGAGCTTTTTCCAATGCTTTCCAGATGGGCTGGCTTTCCTGTTTCATCCATGCTGCCAACATGGAAGGAGGCTGCTCGTAGGGCCTGTTTGCCAGTAAATCATAACTGTGCTCAAACAGCCGTACTTTTAGTGCCACATCATCGTCCCTATTTTCCCATAGGCCCGGCACCAAAAATCCCCACTGTAAAAAGGCATAAAAAGGAAAATCATCGGTATCACCCGTATCCGGACAAAGCCTTTCGGCATGTGCCTGCCATAAATAGCCGAACCAAAACCGGTTGGCCTGCGCTTCCGGGCAGGGGGCCGGGTCCCGGAAGTTCAGGTTTTTTTGAAGGTCAAAGAGTAGGGGGTTAAAAGAAATCAGGGAACTGACTTTTTCGGGATACAGGCTCAGGTAATAATGCAGGTAGGCGGCAGCACCGGAAAAGCCCACCAAATGCACCGGCTGATCTCCGAGTAAGGCTTTCCGGACCCTTTCCAGGTCCCTGGCATGCTGGTCCACGTTCAGTAGCTGGTAGGCTTTGGACCAGTCCGTTTCCCCGGTAGCCCGGAGGGTATTCAGGAGGACTTTGGACTGATGGCGGCCTTTGATTTGTACCAGGTTAAATTCATTCGCCAGTTTCCGGAG
>JAWLFL010000132.1:0-10796 GCA_041685605.1 Cyclobacterium sp.
GCGTTTAAGTAAGGCATTCCGCTGTTTCAAATAGTGCTGGTATCGAATTAGCAATTGCAGGTAATGGCTGTCCGTTTGGCTGATCATGCCATCGAAAAACTTCCTTCTTGCTTCGCTGCCGCCAGTAATAATCAAGGTATCGTCCGGTGCAATCATGACCAGTGGCAACAAACCAATGTGCTCACTCAGCCGGTGATAGGGGTTACCATTTACTTCAAATCGTTTTTTTTTATGGCTCTCAAATATGCAAGATAAGGAAAGCGTCTTCTGCGCTAACTCAAATGTTCCTTTCAGCGTAAAGAAGGTTTGGCCATGTCGGATATGTGGGCTATCTACCGGCAGAAAGGCACTTTTGGTCAGGCATAGGTAATGGATGGCATCTAGGAGATTGGTTTTACCGGCCCCGTTTTCTCCGAAAAAGCAATTGACCTCTGAGTTGAATTCCAACTGTTGCCGTTCGTAATTTTTAAATTGAATCAGCTCTAAGTTTTTGAGGTACATGGGGCTATCAATCGATGTTTTTTAGTATTTTCGCAAAAGGACTCAAAATTGCTGCGTTTTCACTATATTTGAGACCAAAGTTAGCATATTTTATACAATACAGTATGGCAAAGAAGAGTACTAGTACGAGTAAATCTAAAACAAAATATTCCAAAGAAACCTACACTTATTGGTTTGAAAGCATGTTGCTCATGAGGCGTTTTGAAGAGAAGGCCGGGCAGCTATACGGACAGCAAAAGATCCGCGGATTTTGTCACCTTTACATCGGGCAGGAAGCCTGCGCTTCTGGTGCCATCACTGCCCTGGAAAAAGACGATAAATGGATCACTGCTTACAGGTGTCACGCCACTCCATTGGGACTCGGAACAGATCCGGGAGCTGTGATGGCAGAGCTTTTTGGAAAAGAAACAGGAACCACCAAGGGAAAAGGGGGGTCCATGCATATTTTTGATAAATCCAAGAATTTTGCGGGCGGACATGCCATTGTGGGTGCCCAGATTCCCATGGGGCTTGGAATTGGCTTTGCCGAAAAGTATAAGGGTACCAAAAATCTCTGTATCTGTTATTTAGGAGATGGTGCCGTCAGACAGGGAGCTTTTCATGAAGCATTAAACCTGGCCATGCTTTATAAAACGCCAGTCATATTTGTTATCGAAAATAACGGATATGCCATGGGTACCTCTGTGAAGCGCTCCTCCAATGTGGATGAGTTGTACACCCTCGGTGAAGCCTATGATATTCCTTCATTTCCGGTAGATGCTATGAACGTGGAGGAAGTCCATGAGTCTGTAAAAGAAGCAGCAGATCGCGCCCGAAAAGGTGACGGCCCGACTTTGCTGGAATTTAGAACTTACCGTTACAAAGGGCACTCTATGTCTGATCCCCAAAAATACCGTACAAAAGAAGAGGTAGAAGAATACAAGCAGCGGGACCCGGTGGAGCAGGTGAAAGCCACCATCCTCGATAACAAAATTCTTACGGAAGACGAGATCAAAGAAATCGAAGCAAAGGTGAAAAAACAGGTGGCTGATGCGGTGAAATTTGCAGAAGAGTCTCCCTGGCCAAAAGGGGAGGATGCCTTCAAAGATGTATATGCCGAAGAGGACTATCCCTTCGTTAGGGAATAGTTTGCCTTATAAAAAAATCAAAGCCATTCGGGATTCCCCGGATGGCTTTTTTTATCGAATCGGCGGGAAGGGTCTTCTGTTGGAGTAAATTCTTGTGCTAATACGGGAAAGCCTGCCTTGCCTGTCTTCAATAGGCTAATTTCCCTACCTTTGTCCCATGTCGCAGCAGCCTTCCGTGTATGATCAATTGGGGGACGAAAAAATTCATCGGCTTGTAGTTCATTTTTACCAGGAAGTAGAATCAATTCCGGAATTAAGGAAATTATATCCAAAAGAACTGGATCCTGCCCGGGAACGCCTGTATTGGTTTTTACTCCATGTCTTTGGTGGCCCCTCCACTTATTTGGAAAAGAGAGGGCAGCCTCTGCTACGACCATTATGTCTGCTTCCGCATAGGTAGCGAGCCCAAAATGGATAAAGGCACCCAACTGCCTTTCCTGAAAGGCCAATTGTTGGGGAGTAGGTGTCGTTCTCAGTA
This sequence comes from Cyclobacterium sp., assembly GCA_041685605.1. Classification (GTDB taxonomy): domain Bacteria; phylum Bacteroidota; class Bacteroidia; order Cytophagales; family Cyclobacteriaceae; genus Cyclobacterium. The sequence continues at coordinate 2,107 of JAWLFL010000132.1, forward strand.
CTTTGGAATAGGGAGCAAATTCGTCAGCTTGTTTTTCCGGTGCCATCAAAACCGGTGCCCAGTTGCCCTGATGTTTCGGAGGATCCTCGATGCGCTCGTCCGAATTCCTGAAAAAATGCTCGAATAGTTGTTGGGGTGTACCTGGAAAGGTGGCTCGTTGCAAATCACCCGCGGTGGTCTGGTCGCTACCCGTGAAATACAGAATAGTTTGCCCCTTGAAATAACACAATTCCACATCGGAGGCATTGCTTTCGGCGATAGAGGGGTCAATTAGGGGAATGTTTTTGTGGTTGGGATCAAAGCTGACAAAGGGCCGGTCTTCCGGTGCATCTTCCCAATTTACCAGGTCGCGGGACCGGGTAATGTGCGTTTCATAGCCGGGGTTCAGGGATTTGAGGTACAGCGTATAGTACCATCCGTTTTCGTAGTACAGGGCAGGCCCGCCTACGTACTTATCTGTGCCATAAAGGGCTTCCGGGATTTCCTGCCAGTCTTTTAGATCAGTGGAGCTTAGGTAGCGAAAAGTAAAGGGTTTCCATTGGGGATCGCTGGTTTCGTAGAGGAGAATGAAGTCGTCCTTACCACGGCAGACGGCTGTGTTGAAAAAATATTCCTCCGGATTTGCCCGAAGGATGGTCTCGGGTTTGGTCCATTCTTTCAGGTCGGCGGAACTGGTGACGACGATTTCCGTAATTTTCCGCCAGGGTTTGTTTTCTCCGTAGTAGCCGGCAAACACATACACCCGGTCCTTCCAGGTCAGCACGGTCCCAAAGGCATGGTTTTTCAGAGGCACAGAAACGATGCGGTTGGAGGAAAGGTCCCGGATGCGCACTTCGTCTTTCTGGAAATAGTCTCCGGGTTTGGCCCCGGGGATGTCCCAAAAGCGCTGGTTGTTTTCCAGCAGGTAAAGCTTGTCCTTAAAAACGAAGGGCGAGGTTTCCACCAGAGGGGAGCCCAGCCGCCCCTGCTTTTGGATGGGGTTTTGCCATTCCTCTTGTGCTGTCAGGTGTTGACATAAAAAGAGAAGGGCGACACAGGCTAGTCTTTTGATGGATTGCATGGTATAGGTTATACGATTTTAGGTCAATTGTGACTATTTCATGGCTATACAAAATACCCGGTATTCTTGGGGGAAAACCGAAAAGGCTTGGGATCCCTAGAGCTAATATTAAAGAAATGAGGGTTTTATTTGTTACCTTATCTTGTCGTTACTCTAGCTTACCTGTCAGACGGTTCAAAACCGTCAGACAGGTAGAGTAGGGTTGGGTTGGGGTAATAAATTTCGAACCGTATGAGCCTGCAAGAAAACAAACTGTACTATTTCTGCAAGCAAGGTAATAATCGGCAAAGGATTTTCTTTTCAAGGGAAAACCATTTATACTTTCTAGAAAAGTTCAGAAAGTATGTTTTGCCACACGGTCAGGTACTTGCTTATTGCCTGATGCCAAATCACTTTCATTTTCTGATCAATACCACCAAAGACTCAATTGTCGAGATGCAAGTGGGAAGTTTGATGGTTCCTGCTTTGAACAATGGATTCAGACAGTTGCTCAGTTCGTACGCACAGGCCATCAATAAACAAGAAGGGCGATCGGGTTCACTTTTTCGTCAAAAAATAAAAGCGAAATTATTGGAAGACCGAGATGAGCATTATCCGCTTATATGTTCCCATTATATTCACCAAAATCCCTTACGGTCCGGTTTTGTTGGTAAATTAGAGGAATGGGAGTTTAGTTTTTTTACCGATTATTTGGGTATGAGAAATGGTTCGCTATGTGACCAGCAGGCTGCGATCGAGCTGCTTGATATATCAAAGGAGTTATTTTATGAAGAGTCGTATCGCGTAATTCCGCCTGATGTGTCAGGAAAATTATTTTGATCGGTCTATGTCGGTCAGACGGTTCAAAACCGTCAGGCCGATATAAGCACTTCACTTTACAAAAAGACAAAACGCACTTCACATTAACGTTACATGGCGGAAGTATCTTGTAAGATGTTTCGTTTCCTGAAATTTTGTTGCTTCATCGTTTTTTTTATCCCCTTCGAGAAGTCGTTTGGTCAAAAGAGGGCCGATGATTTGGATGGGATACAACAGCTTTCCAAAACAAACCCCAGGAAAGCCTATCAGCAGCTTACAGATTTCCTTCGGCAAAATTCAACTCTGGGGTTAACAAAGCAGGCCGAAGCTACGTTTTTAGAGGGCCAACTCTTAATGGAATTTGGCTTGTACAACGAGGCTACTACGCAGTTTTATCAGGCGGAAGACCTTTTTAGAGAGATGGATTGTACACCCTGTTTGGCGGATGTTTACAACCAAATCGGGAAGCTTTATTACAAAACGAATAGCATTTCAGCCGCTCTGAAACGGCATAAAGCCGCACTTCAATTTTACAAGGAAGTACAGGATATCCGGGGAACAGCCCGGTCAAAAGGGCTGATTGGATCGATGTATGAGAAGTTGGGCGACTATAAACAGGCCCTGGCCTACCAAAATGAAGCCATTGGGCTGATTCGAGGTAGCGGTGATTCGAGTGAATTAAGCATTCTTTTCGAAAACGTAGGAAGTATCTATGAGGATCTGGAAAAATACGATTCAGCAGAACGGTATTTCCAGGTGGCCTATGAGCTGAATGTAGCCATGGGAAACAAGCTGAACATGCCGGGTAACATCAACAATCTTGGGGATACGCGGAGAAAAACCAATCGAGCTGCCGAATCCATTCCGTACTACGAAGAGGCAATGCGGATAAGTCAGGAGCTCGGAAACGGCTATTTGGAACGAAGTGCTACGGTGGACTTGGGTAAGGCCTATGCGGCGTTAGGGGATTTTGAGATGGCCTACCAACTATTGGCCAAAGCGAGGGAATTGAGTGAAACAATTTTTTTCGAAGAGGCTGCCCGCCAACTAGCTATGCAGGAGTTTCACTATGAAATCAAGGAAAAACAGCAGGAAATAGCCCATTTGGAAAAGATCCATATCTTCGAAACTCGAATTCGATGGCTGTTGGTGATTTTAATTCTAACGCTTGCAGGTTTTGGCTGGGGACTGGTCTCGCGACAGCGGTTGAAAATGCATGCCACAAAAAACACACTGAAAAAGCAAGCCGAACTCCTGGAAATCAAAGAACGCTTGATTCAGACCGAAAAGGAAAACATCAATCTCCTGGAAGCAAGAATGGCAGCGGAGGTGGGAGCCCAGCAGAAAGCCCTCTCCGCCCAAACCCTGCATGTGATCGAGAAAAATCAAATGCTCAAAGAAATTCAATCCAAATTGAAAATTATCCTGGACCAGGATTCTAAAGAACAACGAAAGAAGCTCCGAAATCTAATGAAGCAAATTGACTTTAACTTGGGACAGGATGGTGACTGGGAAAGCTTCAAACAGACCTTCGAAAAGGTACATCAGGACTTCTTGAAAAACCTCAGCCTCCAAAACCCTTCACTCACCACGGGAGATGTCAAACTTGCCTGCCTGATGAAGATGAATTTGAGCAGTAAAGAAATCGCCGCAACCCTGGGGATTTCTATGGAAAGCCTGCGGATTTCCAGGTACAGGCTCCGAAAGCGTTTGCAGCTTTCAGAGGGCAAGGACTTGCAATATTACCTTCACTGTTTATGATTCAAGATTCCTTAATCTTAGGGTAATACTTCTTAATAAACTAAAAATCAATACGTTAAGATAATTTTTTTTTAAAACTGTTTCGGTTTTGCTAACGGTTTTCACTGGCCAGTGGGGCTGCATTCTTAACCGTTAATTTCCTTTTTTATCCACCGCTTTTCCGAATTTTGTAACATTAAAAAAAAGGTAAATTATGCTCAAAAAACGGACGTACTATTTCTCATTTTTTATTCTGTCGGGACTCATTGCCTGCAACGAGACTACTAAAAAAGGCGATGAATCAGCGGAAACTACTACCGAAATTATCCAACCGCTTTACGTGAGTGACCCGGTCATCCACGATACCGACGATCCCGCTATTTGGATCAATTCATCAAATCCGGATCAAAGTCTAATCATCGGGACAGACAAAGATTCCATCGGCGCCCTGTACGTGTTTGATCTTAGGGGAAAAGTAATCGACAGTCTGGTCAGGCGGGGTATTCAACGACCTAACAATGTGGATGTGGGTTACGGGTTGCCCCTGGGTAGGGATACCGTGGATTTTGCAGTCACGGGCGAACGCTTGACCTCACGCATTCGCTTTTACTCGCTTCCCGACATGCAGGAAATCAACCCAGGAGGATTGGAGGTCTATGCGGGAGAAACTGGTGAAGAATACCGCGACCTGATGGGGATTGCTGTGTACCAAAGCCCCAAATCCGGCAAAACCTATGTCATCGCAGGCCGAAAAAACGGACCGACCGATGGTACGTACCTCTGGCAATACGAAGTGCGGGGTGCGGAGGGCGAGTTATCGCTTGATCTGGTGCGAAAATTCGGGAATTTTTCCGGAAAGAAAGAAATCGAAGCCATTGCCGTGGATCAGGAGCTGGGCTATATCTATTATTCCGATGAGGGTGCAGGAGTAAGAAAGTACCATGCCGAACCGGAGATGGGAAACGAGCAGTTGGCCCTTTTTGCTACCGAAGGATTTACGGATGATCACGAGGGAATCTCCATTTACAAATCCTCCGCTACGGAAGGCTACCTGTTGGTATCCGACCAGGGAGCCAATCTCTTTCACGCATTTCCACGAGAAGGAAGCGATAAGGGGCCACACGATCATCCTCTCCTGGTTAAAATCCCTTTGAGTACCCTTTCCAGTGATGGCAACGAAGTCACGGCCGTAAACATGGGAGGAGATTTTTCAAAAGGACTGTTTGTCGCCATGTCGGATGACAAGACCTTCCAGATTTATTCCTGGGAACAACTCGAAAAGTACATCAACCAACAACAATAAGTAATCATGAAAAAACATCTACGTTTATTTTCTTCCCTGTTGCTCTTTTTCCTGCTGGCAGGAAATGCATGGGCACAAGGAGTCTTGAAAGGACGAGTGATCGATGGTGAGAATCTTTCGCTGCCAGGTGCCAATGTGGTATTGACCGGCACCAATTACGGGACCATTTCGGATCAGAAAGGGGACTTCTCCATCTCCAACCTGCCGGAAGGGTCTTATGAAGTCAGTGTATCCTACCTGGGGTACGGACAGCTTTCCCAAAGTGTGGAAATTCAAACGGGGCGTACAACCACGCTGAATTTCAAAATGGATCAGACGGCACTGGATGCAGCGGAGTTTATTGTATTTGGTGATCGTTTGAAGGGGCAGGCCAAGGCACTGAATCAGCAAAAGAACAATGCCAACATCACTAATATTGTCTCTTCTGACCAGATCGGGCGCTTTCCCGATGCCAACGTCGGCGATGCACTGAAGCGTATTCCGGGCATTACCATGCAAAATGATCAGGGAGAGGCGCGCGATATCATCATTCGTGGAATGGCTCCGCAGCTAAACTCCGTGACGCTAAATGGGGAGCGAATCCCGTCCGCGGAAGGTGACAACCGAAATATTCAAATGGACCTGATTCCCTCGGATATGATCCAGACGATTGAAGTAAATAAGGCGGTATTGCCCAGCATGGATGCCGATGCAATTGGAGGTTCGGTCAATTTGGTAACCCGTCAGGCACCGAATAATTTGAGAATATCTGGTACCGCTGCAAGCGGAATCAACTTGCTTTCCAATAAACCCATTTGGACCGGGGGATTGGTTTTGGGAGACCGCTTCCTGGATGACAAATTGGGCCTGATCCTATCGGGCTCCTACAACAACCACAACTTTGGCTCAGACAATGTCGAGGCTGTTTGGTACAATTCAGATAACGGCGTGGCACTGGAAGAATTTGACATCCGAAAATACCTGGTGCAGCGTGTCCGAAGATCCGTAAACCTCGCAACCGATTTTAGAATCAATGACAACAACCAACTGTTTCTATCCGGGATGTATAACCACCGGGATGATTGGGAAAACCGATTCAGAATGCGGGTAGGCAACCTGGATGATTCCTTTGATGACGGAGATTTTACCGAGAGCACTCCCAATGTATTCCAGACCAAAGGAAGGGTGCAATACCAAAGCAAAGGAGGCATAGACGGTGGTAGAGTCGGTAACCGAAGACTTGAAGATCAGCGGGTTTATAACATGAGCCTGGGAGGGAATCATTTATTTAACAGACTTAAAATGGATTGGAGTGCTACCTATGCCCGCGCATCCGAAGAGCGTCCGAATGAGCGCTACATCTCCTACAGGTCCTCCAATCAGGACGTATTCGTAGATTTAACCAATCCTGAATTCCCGAACGTTAATTTATCCAATCCTCAGGATAATTTCGGAATTGGATTTCACGAGATTTCGGAGGAAAATCAGTTTACTTTTGACCGGGATTTGAATGCCAGATTGGACTTTAAATTGCCCTACACCGACAAGGGAATCTTGCAATTCGGCTTGCGTTACAGGGGCAAGCGGAAAGAGCGTCAGAATGACTTCTTCGAATTTGAGCCAGTGGATGAAGACAGCTTTGGAGCAAGCATCGGATCCGTTCCAAACAGAGACTACACCGATCCCAACTACCTGGCTGGATCCCAATATCAGGCAGGATACTTTGCGACACCTGAATTTCTCGGAGGATTAAATCTGGGAAATTCCAGCCTTTTTGAGGGCACCGACTTGCCAGAGGAGTATGCACCCGGAAACTACACCGCTAATGAAAATATCACGGCGGCCTATGCGATGGCTGACCATCAGTTTTCGGATAGGTTTTCGGCTATTGCAGGTCTTCGGGTAGAAAATACAGCCATTGACTACCGGGGAAATAGCTTTAATATCGATGAAGAAACCATCAGTCCCACCGCTGGCGAACAGAACTACACCAATGTGCTGCCAGGCCTTCATTTGAAATACGATGCCGATGCCAATACCGTGCTCCGGTTTGCCTGGACCAATACGATTGCCCGTCCTAATTATTTTGACCTTGTGCCCTATGCAGAGTTTAGCCCGGATGATGAGGAATTGGCCCGGGGAAACCCAAACTTACGGGCAACCACGTCTATGAATTTTGATTTTATGGCGGAACGGTATTATTCCAGCGTTGGTATTCTTTCTGCCGGTGCCTTTTACAAGGATATTGATGATTTTATTTACACGATTACTACCCAGGGATTCAATGATCCTGTTTTTGGCTCAAATCTAGAATACTCCAGACCAGAAAACGGCGGTACGGCTAGTGTATACGGGCTTGAAGCATCCTTTCAGCGACAAATCTGGAGAGGGCTGGGCATTTACCTGAACTATACCTATACCCATTCTTCCACAACGGGAATAGAGGGCAGAGACAACGATGACTTGGTGTTGCCAGGTACGGCTGAGAACATGTTCAACGCTTCGCTATCCTACGAAACGGACAAATTGGTACTGCGACTGGCGCTCAACTACGCCTCCGATTACCTGGATGAATTGGGCGGGGAAGGCTTTGAAGACTGGTATTACGATCGACAGGTTTTTCTAGATGCGAACGCTTCCTATGCCATCACTCCAAAATGGCGACTCTTTGCCGAGGGAAACAACCTCACCAACCAACCTTTGCGCTACTACCAGGGAATCCGATCACGTACGATGCAAATGGAATACTACAATGCCCGGTTTAATTTCGGGCTGAAGTTCGATCTATTTGATTGATAAAACGAACCTTAGCAACCAAAAAAGGCTGTCCACTTGACTTGGGCAGCCTTTTTTGGTTTTGGTATTCGCTTGTTTGTATCCACCCAATCCTGAAATTTTACAATTCCGTCATTTTTTCTTTACTTTCAGGGAACCTGAATTAGCTAACATGTGGTAAAAGATAAAGCCGATGAAAAATATCTTCTATTTAGCATTCCTTCTGCTTATTTGCCCGAATGCAACGGCTCAGGAAAGTACCTGGGAAATCTGGAAGAATTTGCACCGAATCGGGTCCCGTTTTCCGCCAAAACCTTCCGGGGATTTCATTACGTCACGATAGCCATTACCTACGACAGACTCGAACTCCGCATATATACAGCAGATGGAAAATTGATTGATATGCTTGAAATCCAAAAGAAATAGTAACGGGTGGCTTCACCTCGCTGTGCTTTTCATAGTGATTCATGAACCTTTCGCAAATCGGTAAAAAAACGCCACATCCCTGAGTAGAAGGGTACCGACACTTTCCTCCTGGGAGGGGAATGGCCAGCGTTTTCTCTGGTTCGGAAAGCCTACACAGCTAGATGGATCGAGGGTTTATTGCGCACAGCCCGAAGGGATAAATGTCCGGACGCAGTACGCATCCATGGGCTTTACCAACTCCCTTCAAATACGGCTGCCCGAAAGTAGAAAGCTTGATATAATACGATCCTATTATAAAGGTAAATTGATCGATTTTTTACGTTTCGATTATACTTTTCAGCCGACTATTAAGTTTTTTTTAATTCGTATTTCTGGAAGCTAACTCATGCCACACCGCATCATTGTTTGGCCTACTTTTGCCGCTGGGTAATAAAAATACCAATGCCCATTACCTTTTAAATCAGCTAGGTAACAGTCTATTAATCAACCAACACCAACGTTTTATGGAATTACGAGTACACGTATCAAAACTCCGCTTTGCCGCCGCATGTTCTATCCTCTGGGCGGGATTAGCTGCCAATCCCATACCGCTCCATGCATCGGTCATGG
>JAWLFL010000389.1:0-2613 GCA_041685605.1 Cyclobacterium sp.
ATTATATCTTTATAGATATTCCGGCGATTGCGGACACCTATTCCGGAAATAACCGGACACTTTTCTCGAAAAAATTTTCTGTCTAAAATTAAAAATTATTCTTCACTATTCTTCAAAAATTTTCGCACCGATTTGGTTCCTTCAAAATGGATGCGATAAGAGCTATTTGATACCCTGTCTAAAATAGCTTCTGCAATGGTTGGTTCTGCAAAACAATCGTACCAGTTTTTAACCGGTAATTGAGATGTAATGATGGTTGAGCTTTTGCCATGCCTTTCATCAATAATGTCCAGTAGCATATTGCATTGGTTATTATCAATTTTGCGCAATCCAAAATCATCTATTATCAGCAGTTTTGCTTTTGAGATGGAATCAAGCATTTTAAAATACGTTCCGTCAGCTTTGGCATATGTCATTTTATCCAATAGCTTATTGGCTGTATAATAAAGTGTTTTCAATTCATTGATACATGCCTGCATACCAAAGGCACAGGCTAAAAAAGATTTGCCTGTACCAGTTGCTCCTGTTATTAATAAGTCCCTGGATTTATTTATCCAGTCACAGCTTTGAAGTCTGAGAACAATGCTTTTATCAAGCGTTCTTGGCAGATGATAGTCAACTTGTTCAATGCTTACCTGTTGTTTGAAATTAGCTGTTTTGATGAGTCGTTTTAATTTTCGATTATACTTGTCATCAAACTCAGCTTCAACCAGATGAGCAATCAGCTCATCCGGTGTGAATTTTTCTTGCATAGCACTATCCAGTATGTTACGATAGGCTTGTTCAAACCCCTGCAAACGCATGGCGTTTAGTTTTTCTAAAGTTGCTGTAATGTTCATAGTCAGTTATTTATTAATTAAAATGTTCTTTTCCACGCAGATTTTCGTGCTCTGAAATTCTGAATAATTCCATTTGTTCTTCACCTGTCATATCGAAAGCCTTATTTTGCAAGACGTTTTTCACAAATTTGAACTGGATGCAATTTAAGGCTAAAGCTTTTTTGCATGCCTTGAGAAAATCATCGGTATCATGTTTTTTCGCCAGAGACAATAGTCCCATGCAGCTTTTATAGGCTTGTTCCGGATGTTTTCTGCTGTTGAGTAGTTCCGTGACAAGTTCTTGTGCTTCAGGGCCAATTTTGGCGGCCCAATTGATAAATCGTTGTGGAGTCCATTCCGCAACAAATTTATGCCCTGCAGGTCTGTGTTCATTATTGGTTGTATAGCCGTATTTCGTCGGGTTTCTTGCGTGAAGGGCTACACGCCGATTATTAAAATAGACCTCTACATTGCGTGTTGTATAGGTCACGAGCACTTTCTTACCGGTAAGCTGAAAAGGTACACTGTAGTAGTGTTTATCCTCTTTCAGGTAAATATGGTGATTGTACTGGACGGTAAGACAACAGAAAGTTTTTAGGTCATATTTGGATGTGGTAAGTGGTTTTAATGCCTCTTTTTCTACATCGTCAAAAAGGTTTTGTCGTGAATAATCGCACTTTTGAAATTTCTTCCGGTTGTAGATGTCTAATTGCGCCCATAGAGCAGCATTTAACTCTTCTATGGAAAAGAAAGTTTCATTACGCAATGGAGCGTAAATGGAATTGTAAGCATGTTTTACGAAGTTTTCAGCAAGGGATTTATCCTGTGGCTTGAGAGCGCGAGCAGGCAGGATTGCAGTGTTGTAGTGGCAGGCAAAATCATTATAGGTTGGATTGACCTGTGGCTCATATTTATCGGCATTTGTAACGGCTGATTTTAAACAATCCGGCACGATAGCTCTGGGAGCACCGCCAAAGAAGTGAAGTGTATTTTCGTTTACGGAAATAAAATTATGTTTCTCTTGAGAGGGCGTGGCTTCGATGTACGCCAATTGGCTGGAGCCCAAAACACCCACAAAAACTTCGCACTCGATAATTTCTCCGGTGGAAGCATCCGTGTAGCTCATTTTTTTGCCAGCATAGTCCACAAAAAGCTTATCACCTGCTTTATGCTCCATGTGCATGCTTACCTTACTCTCTCGCCGCCAGTTGTAATAATGGTGACAAAACTGGCTGTATCCGTAGCAATCAGTATGCTTTTGTTGGTATTCTTGCCAGAGCAGTTGCAGGGTCACTCCCGTTCTTTGCAATTCCTTGTCGTATATTGGGAACTGCTCATAAAGTGTTTGATACCGAGGATTTTCGGTCTTTTTCCGGCTGTGTATAGCGGCAATCAGGTCAGAGTCGGTCAAGTCCTTAATGAGTCGGTATTCAAGCCCGCTGGACTTAAATCCGGCCAGGTAGTCGCTGGCAGTACTTTTCCCAACACCTGCCATTTTTGCTAGTTCTCTGGCGCTACTGATGCCTTGTTCGTAATGAAGTCGTAATAACTCTCGTACTTTTCTCATGTCGATTCGTCGTTTGGCCATTTTTTATGTTTTTAATTAATGGCCTAAAGTTGATGAGAAAAGTGTCCGGAATGAAACGGAACAGCTGTCCGAAATACTCCGGAATGGGTGTCCGGAATAAAACAGAAAGGGTGTCCGAATTAAAACGGAATGACTGTCCGGAATGAACCGGAATAGTTGTCCGAATTAAAACGGAATGAGTGTCCGGATTGCTCCGGAATATGCAGT
>JAWLFL010000133.1:0-10753 GCA_041685605.1 Cyclobacterium sp.
GAGGTGATTGCTGCATTCAAAAAAACCAGGGCCGAAAAAGAGGAGCAGGTGCTGTTCCTTCGGATCATGGTGCAGCATATTAATACCGGCATCATTTCCTTTGAAAGCCAGGGCAAAATCGGGGTGATCAATGGTGCCGCAAAGCAACTTTTACAAATTCCGCAGTTCAAAGATATCCACGACCTGGGTAAACTTTCCGAAGAATTACTGAAAAAGGTGCTGGAATTGACCCCTGGGGGTTCTTTTTCCATAAGGATCAATGGCGACCTGCACCTGAATGTACAGTCCTCTGCCTTCAAAATGGATGGGCAGAGTTGGACCCTGCTTTCCTTTCAGAATATCAAAACAGAGTTACAGAAAAACGAATTGAAGGCCTGGCAAAATCTGACCAAGGTACTGCGGCATGAGATCATGAATTCCATGACCCCTATCGCCAGTCTGGCCAATTCCCTGGGGACCATTTTAAAGGAAGATGTGGTACCGGCGAAGCCTGGAATGGTCATCAATAATGATAGCTTCCAGGACCTTTCGGAAGGACTGGCCACCATTTCTAAAAGGAGTAATGGTTTGGTCGATTTCGTTAATGCTTACCGCGATTATACCAATATTCCCCACCCGAAACTCAAATCCTTTAAAGTGAGTGTACTCTTCGAGCATGTTTGTGTACTCATGAAGGAGGAACTTTCTGCTTCGGGGATATCTTTAACATCGCAGTGTGACCCAAGTGATTTACGGGTCTGTGCCGACCGGGAGATGGTTCAGATGATCCTGATCAACCTGATAAAAAATGCTAAAGAGGCCATGGAAAAAGCTACCCACCGAACCATTTTTCTGACGGCCGGAAAAACCAGCCACGCCATTCCGATGATACAGGTTACCGACCACGGGGAAGGCATTGTTCCGGAAGCTGCTGAAAGAATCTTTGTACCGTTTTATACGACCAAAAAGTCCGGAAGTGGTATCGGGCTGGCTATATCCCGCCAAATGATGCACCTCCATCAGGGCAGTCTGGAAGTAGCCTCCTTACCAGGGGAAATGACTACTTTTACCCTGCTTTTTGGTCCGGGAAAAGGAGGAGGTTAATGCATTGGTATTGATTCATGCTCTTGGCTGAACAGAATCAAATCCATCTCGTCCAACGCTAGGATTGCAGGTCCTCAGCCAACAAGCCTAAAGCATACTTCAGTATTATTTTCTGGAAAAACAGGGTATAGGCTGCCTGTACATGATCTGATTGGGCGGTAACTAATTGTTCGTTTGCCTGAGCAAGGTCCACAAAATTACTTACCCCGAGTCTAAATCGTTCTGATATCGCTTTCTGCGCTTCCTGAGCTGCTTTAAGCTGCATTTCGGTGGAGGTTCTGGTTTGAATGGCCGCCTTGAAATTTTCCAGGGCTAGTTTCACTTCCTGAAAAATTTTCCTTTCCAGTGCCGTATTTTCCAATTGCTGGTTTATCCTATTCACCCGCGCACGGGTTACAGCCGTTTTATTGTCAAAATTATTAAAGACCGGGATGCTCAGTGAAAAACCAAAGATTCGTTGCGGATAGACCATTAGTAACTGATCGCCAATGGTTCGTTCGTCCAAAGAAGTGAAAAAGGTGTTGTAGTTAAAAAAGGCAGAGAGCTGCGGATACATGGTGCCCTTGGCAGCGGCCAGCAGCCGCTGGTTCCCCTGTTCCAGAAGTTGCTGTTCTTTCAGGTCACTGCGGTACTGTAGGGCTTGTTCATACACTTCCTGCGGCTCCATCTCTAACCACTCGCTGTTGTTTTGGCTAAGAGGTACCGGGGCAGGCAACGGTAAACGGTTCGATTCGAATTGTAGGGTTTCGGCCAGGGCCCACAAGTCCGTTTCCCATTGGATTTTGGCATTCAATGCCACCGTTTCCAATCTGGCTACTTCAGACTGTTGATTGTACTGATCGGATAGGGTTCGCAGTCCGGCCTCAACAAAGCCTTCGATTTGAGCCAATTGACTTTTTTGATTTTCCAGGTTTTCAGTAGCAATGGCGTGTAGCTGTTCATCCAATAACACCTGAAGGTATTGCTGGGCAATGGTAAAGCTTAGTTCTTCTTTTGCCCGGGCCAGGGCCTTTTCACCGGCCGCTTCAAAGAAACCGGCCGCCTTGGTTTCATGTAGGCGCTGAAAACCATGGAAAACGGGAATTCTGGCATTGAGACCGGAAGATAGGATGTCATTGATCTGGTTGGTGACAATTAGCTGCCCCTCCACCTGTTGAAACTGTTGCCCGACTTGTCGATTGAGATTCGTATTGATATTCACCGATGGCAGGTGGCGTAAACGGGCATTTACCCTGGACATGGCGAGCACTTTTTGTTGGTTTTTTTGAGTTGCATATTCCAGGTTCTGCTCCAATCCTATGGCTATTGCTTCGTCAAAAGTAATGGGGATGGTATCCTGGGCGAGAACTGCTTTTGTCCCCGCAAGTAAAAAAAGGGTAAGGAGCGTCCAATTTTTCATATTAAAGTTTGATATCATGAGCAATTTTCCCGTCTAACATTTCGATTAAGCGGTTTCCGTAATCCGCATTTTCCCTGGCATGGGTAGCCTGGATGATGGTAGTGCCTTCCTGGTTAAGTTCCCTGAACACTTCCATGATTTCTCTTGCCTGAGCCGAATGGAGGTTCCCGGTTGGTTCGTCTGCCAATAACACCCGGGGTTTACCAGCAATGGCCCTTGCAACACCTACCAACTGCTGCTGGCCACCGGACAACTGTTCCGGAAAGAGGTCCTTTTTCGCTACCATATTGAAACGGTCTAAAAGACCCGCCACGATTCCCTTCCTTTCCGAAGAGGAAACGTTTCGATAGAGCAATGGTGTTTCGATATTTTCATACACCGTTAGCTCATCTATCAGGTGATAGGCCTGGAAAATATATCCAAATTCGGATTTATGAAGCGCAGTCCGCTGCTTGTCTCTCATGGAAGCGATGGCCGTGCCATCAAAAAAATAGGCCCCCTCGTATTCTTCGTCCAGAAGACCGATAATGTTTAGCAAGGTGGACTTTCCTACCCCTGAAGGCCCCATTAAGGTGATGAATTCCCCCTGGTTTATTTGAAGGTGAATGCCCTTTAATATAAAGATCCGCTGGAACCGGGATTCTATAAATTTGTCGATTTCTTTTAACTGTATCATGAATTTGCTTTGATGTCCAGGGTACTCACCCGATGTCAGTAGTTAATTCTACTTCTATGCCATAAAAAAGATGCCTGAAATGAGCGAATAAGGGGATTTTAGGTGGGGCCAGCACTACTTTACCCGAACACCTTTGTTCGCTGGCGAACAAAATAATGTGCTGATGGGTTGATTTGGGAATGTGCTGATAGCTCGTGCTGTTCGGAATTTGAAATGCCGAGTCCGGATAAGCAGGATTTGCAATCCTGTGATCGTATATTTTTCGTGCTGTTCGGAATTTGCAATTCCGAACTTCAGATAAACAGGGTTTGCAAACCTGCTTTCGCAAATACAATTTTAATAGGAAACCTAGCCAATAAACCTATAGACCAATCCAATTATCGACTAAAATGGAAATAGTTTTTAAGCCAAATGCTGATGGCTAAATGGCAAAGGCAAAAAAAATTAAAAAATTAACCCATTCCGGATTCGAGGTCCATTCACTTGCATGAAAACAATTATGCAAATAGCAAGGGGTACGATGCCTTAAGGTCGACCTATCAGCTATTTTTACCAAGCTTCTATTTACTCTTAGGTGTGTACTTAGGAATCCAAGCCTTCTTCTTTATCCAATCCGTGCTTCATTTCGAATTGATTTCGTTTGATTTCAAAGCGTTCCAATTCGACATTAATTATGTCCAGCGATTCATTAAATGTGGAGAATAAATTTCCCATATTTTTTTCCATTTCCGAGAAATTGAATTCCATTGCGTCCATCTGCAGTTTGGAAGACTTTTCTACCATGGCAACCTGGCTATTCTTAAGGTCTTCCAACATCCTTAACGCCCGATCCATTTTCTCTAATTTTTCCCTGTTATCCATCTCTTTTTATTTTTTTTATTGAATTAGTGCAAAAACTGTTCCGTAGAATGATTTGCTGGCATAAAATGGTATCCCGATGATTTGATTGTGTAATTTGCTGATGAATCGATGTGCTAATTTTGTTGATGGTGTAATTACTTGATGGTATTATGGTTTGTTTGGATTGTGCTGGCTGGGCCTCGACTCCGTTTGGCCCAAATGGACGGCTGTTCGGAATTTGTAATTCCGAACCTCAGATAATCAGGATTTGCAATCCTGAATACGTAAATTTTAATAGCCACGGACCCCATTTTAAGGTTGTTTTTCACATGTTACCTGCCCATGGGGCTTGGTGGCATGCCTATGTTGAACCCCTGCGGGGGTTCTGGGTGTATTGCGTTTATTTGTCCATGGGTTGGCACCCATGGCTAGTAATATTCAAGCCCATTCGGGCTTGTGTATTCGAACACATTAATCGTTATGAAAATTGAAATTCGTAATGGCAGCCCCGGTAGGGGCTGAATATCATTGGCCTTGCCTGGCAAGGCGGGGTGAGGGCAGGGTTGCCGTTTCTCCAACTCCGGAGGAGTTGAATATTCCAAAGGCCAAAAAAATTAACCAAATTCAATCCATTAGCCTGCACACAAAAAAACACATACCGACGGATACGGAATCTCAACCTACCCATTCATTCGTTTCTGAGGTTAGCCACCGGATTAGTCCTCGCCGCTTGTAAGGCAAGGTAACCTGTAGTGAGAAAAGCCACGGTTGCGGCGATCATGCCTGCCCCCAGGTAGGTCCAAGGTCCAATGGCAATCCGATAAGCGAAACCTTCCAACCAACCTCCCATGATCCAGGCCGAAAGGGGGAACGCACAGATGGCTGCCACCCCCACCAGTTTGAGAAAATCTCCGGAAAGCATCAGGACGATCCCTCCAATCTCCGCTCCCAGTACCTTTCGGATGCCAATCTCTTTGGTCCTTTGTTTGGTGGTAAATGTGGCCAGCCCAAACAAGCCCATACAGGCAATAAACACCGTCAGGCCGGAAAAAATGGTGATCACTTTTCCCATTCTCCGCTCTGGCGAATAGGTCTGGTAAAACCTGTCATCCAGAAAACTGTAGGCAAAAGGTTCATCCACTGCCATAGAGGCCCAATTATCCTTTATGGACTGCATCAGCCCGGTTACCTGATCGGTTTTTATCTTTGCGATTACGGTTCCCTTGCCGCTGCCCAAGGTCATCACCAAGGGAGCGATGCGCTCGTGCATGGACCTGAAATGAAAATCCTTAACCACACCAATTACCTGGTAAACCTTCCTTTCTCCGTCATTATTGGCATGGGTAAGACGCTTATCAAGTGCCTCTTTTTCCCAACCCAGGGCTCTGGCCGCTGTTTCGTTGATCAGCATTGCCGCATCATCCGAACCGTACTCCTTGGAAAAATTTCTACCGGCAATCAATTCCAAACCCAGGGTGGGAAGATACTCCTCGTCTACCTCATATCGAAGGGTTTTGATCTGTAGGGAAGGGTCGTCTTCGGGAAAGACAAAAAAATTGTTGTTATAGCTGGGGCCGGAAGGCAGGTAGCCGGAAATACTCACACGAGCCACCCGTTCATCCTGAAGCAGTTGCTGCCGGAAGGTTTCCGCATTATTTCCCAGGTGGCCAACATCCGGAAGAATCAAAACCTGCTCTTTTTCATAGCCCAGGTCTTTGTCTTGGATATAGCTCAGTTGGCGGTTGACGACCATGGAGCCAATAATCAATATGATGGAAATACAAAACTGGAAGACCACCAGTGCACTTCTTACATTCAGCTTTCTTTTGCCAGGGTGGCCCGTTGGGGCTCCCTTTAGTACGCTAACGGTATTAAAGGAAGACAGAAAGAAGGCCGGATAAGCTCCTGCCAATACCCCCACCCCTAATCCAATTAAAAGGAGGGCAGGTAGTAGCCAATAGTTATGGGTTAATGAAAAGCCAAATTGATTTGCGGAGAAGTTGTTTAAGAACGGTAAAGTCACTTGTACGAGCACAAGTGCAAGCAAAAGTGCGAAGCCGCTAAGTAGGATTGATTCTGCCAGGAACTGCCCCCTCAATTGACGTTGAGCAGCACCCAATACCTTGCGGACCCCTACCTCTCTGGCCCTTCGACTGCCACTAGCCGTAGACAGATTGATGAAATTGATACAGGCGATGAGCAACATAAAAATGGCTATGGCAGTAAAAATATACACATACCGGATATCTCCACCCGGGCCTAATTCACCCATCAGATCGGAGTGCAGGTGGATGTCGGTTAGCGGTTGTAGGTAAAGGCCAATTCGGTTACCTGCGGCTTGAAATGCTTCCAGGCTAATACCCATCCCGGTTTGAAGCTGGGGGCCAATGTATTTTTCGGTCACCTGGGGCATCTTAGCTTCCAATTTCCTGTAATCATACTGCTCCGGTAAAACCAGGTAGGTATAGAATTCAGAAACCATAAAGGAAGGGTTGCCGCCTTCCGGAAAGGTAGACATGGATACCAGCAGATCAAACCGGAAATGAGATTGCCGGGGCATGTCCGCCATCACCCCGGTAACGGTGAAGCCTTCCTTCCCATCATTCGTCCAGATGACTTTTCCCAGGGGATCCTGACTCCCAAAATACGCTTCGGCTTTGGATTGGGAGATTACCAGACTGTTGGGTTCGCTCAATACCTTTTCAGGATGACCTTTCAATAGCGGAAAGGTAAACACCTCAAAAAAATTGGCATCCACAAATGCTGCCTGGTGATTTCGGAATTGGTTTTGATCCACGGTGATCGTAGGGGAACCCATCAACCGGATTCGGGTAGCGGCCAGGACCTCCGGGTAATCCGCTTGCAATACTTCGGCCACAGGAGGCATCACATGGGCTTCTTTGAGGACTTCCCCTTGTATATTGCCCTGAAAAACAACCCTGAAAATCCGGTCTGCTTTTTTATGAAAACGGTCGTAGCCCCATTCATTTTTCACAAATAAAAGGCAAATCAAACAGGCCGCAATTCCTATGGATAGTCCTACCAGGTTGATGGCAGAAAAGGTTTTATGTCGTAACAGGCTTCGGTAAGCGATCTTAAAGTAATTTTTAAGCATAATCGATTTCTGGTCTACAATTTAGAGAAAATGGGAGTATTATTTCCGAGTAAAATTGAATTGGAAAAACAGCCTCATTTTTATGGGATTTAGTAGGTAATAGCCAATTACTCTTTCTTAAACGTCTCCACAGGATTGACCAAAGCCGCCCGGTAAGACTGGGAACTGACCGTGGCAGCAGCAATCAATACTGCCAGGCAACCTGAAATAGCAATGATCATCCAGGAAACGGGTATACTGTACGCGAAATTTTCCAACCACTTACTCATACCCATCCATGCTAAAGGAACTGCGATAATAAATCCAATAATCACCAATTTCAAAAAGTCCTTTCCCAAAAGAGAAACGATATTCAAGCTGCTTGCCCCCAGCACCTTTCTTATCCCAATTTCCTTGAGTCTTTGTTCTGTAGCATATGCAGAAAGGCCAAACAGTCCCAAAACAGAAATAAGTATCGCTAAACCCGCGAAAAAACCAAAGACTGCACCCACTTTCTCTTCTGCTTCATATTGCTCGTCAAATTTATCCGCCACGAAAGAAATCTCTAAGGGATAGTCGGGGCGCGTGGCCAACCATTCATCTCGTAGGTAAGCCAATGCCGCTTCCCTGTCTGTTGGGCCTAGCTTAATGGCCACCTGGTTGATTCGGGTATCTGGTATCATAAATACCATCGGACTAATGGGTTGGTGAAGCGATTCAAAATGAAAATCCTTCACCACTCCTACGACTTGTCCTCTTCTGTTGCCATAAATAAATGGCTTGTCGATGGCGGCTTCTGGTGAAGCCCAACCTATCGCCCTTACTGCCGATTCATTGAGAATGAAAGATTCACTGGAATCACTCGCAAGTAGCTTTTCAAAATCCCTACCTTCGATGATCTCCATGCCAAATGCTTGGAAAAACGAATGGCTAATATGTACATCGGCTATTCGGGTATTGATAGAAGTCAATTTACCATCCAGTTCTGCCTGGGTTCCCTGGGAGTCCAAAAGCCTCCCTGATGGTATCCTGCTTGCGAGGGCCACATCTTCAATTCCGGGATGCTGCATCCACCTGTCTCTCAAGAAGGAGATATTACTGGAAAATTCCTCAAAAGCAGGTAGTATGGCGATTTCTTCTTTTTCAAATCCCAGGTCTTTGTTTTTCATGAAATCCAACTGATTGATTACGACCAATACGGCCACAATCAATCCAATGGATATTGCAAATTGGCCTACTACCAAAAATGACCTAAGTTTTTCATGAATGGATCCGATTTTATAGGTCCCTTTTAATATGCTCGCTGGCTGAAATCCGGAAAGAAACAGGGATGGGTAGCTTCCGGCGATCAAACCAACCAAGATCACCATTCCCACAAAACCCGCCAGGTATTCGGGATGATCGATCAGGTTTAGGCTCAAATCCTTTCCGGTGAAATTAGTGAAATAGGGCAATGCAAACCAGGCAAGCAGCAGGGCGATGAGCAGTGCCGCCACTGTCATAAAAATGGTTTCTCCCATAAACTGCTTAACCAAAAGTTGTCGGTCTGCTCCCATCACTTTCCTAAGACCTACTTCCATTGCTCTTTTGGCAGAACGGGCAGTGGCCAGGTTCATAAAATTGATACAAGCAATCAATAGAATAAAAAGGGCGATGGCTCCGTATATGTATACATACTCAATGTTGCTATTGGGTTCCAACTCAGAGTCGAGGTTGGAATACAGATGGATATCCGTCAATGGCCACAAAAAGAGTTGGGTACCTTTGGAGGCGGGTATTCCCTGGCCGCTGGCAGCAATGTGGCGATCGATAAAGTCAGGTAATTGTCCACCTATTTCATCAGGATCCACACCTTCTTTGAGTAGTAGATAGGTTGCGAAATTATTGCTTCCAAAATTGGCCATCATGGCCTCATACCCACCATAGAAATCAACCACAGGCTCCATGGAAGCAAAAAAATCAGCCTGGAAATGGGAATTGTCGGGGATATCCTCCATGACCCCCCGGACTTGACCATTGTATATTTCGGACCCGATCCTTAATTCAAGGGCTTTACCCATAGGATCCTCGTCTCCAAAGTATTTTTTTGCCATGGACGCACTGATCACCAAACCATCTGGAAATGAAAGGGCATCAGCTGGATTGCCTTTCAACAACTTCCATGTAAAAACCTCAAACAGCTCAGGATCGGCAAAAAAGAAGCGCTCTTCTTTAAACACCTTTTCTTCATCACGCATGATTACCGTAGTATTCATTACCCTGACAGCTTCCAGTATCTGCTCCTCAAAATCAGATTTAAGCAGTGGAGCAAAAGGGGGAGCCGCATGGCCCAGGTGCAGGCTTATCGCCCCGTCTTGATTAAACCAGGCCCTGGATACCCGAAAAATGCGATCTGACTTTTCATGATAAGTGTCATAGCTGAATTCATGTTGCACAAACAGAAAGATCAATATACTGGAGGCCATGCCCACCGCTAATCCGAAAATATTGATAAGGGTATAGGTGGGCTTTTTCCTGAAGGTTCGGAGAAATAATTTGAAGTAATGTTTTATCATGGTCTTTGCCTTTGGTGGATTAGTCGGATGAGAAATGTTCAACACCATTTCAGGTAGTTCTATATTAGTGCCAATTCAAAATGGGGACAATTGGCTAAATAATAGGTTATTTTATGGAAAAACCTTCCGCTTTGCGGACAGTTTTGTTCGCTCACGGGCAAAAGCCAAGTTGCTTTGGAGTGCGTTTGCTACAAAAGTTGAAGTTCTTTTCAAACATGACGATAGCTGTTTATTTCTTTTTTCACTTACACCGTTGGTTTTTTATGAAATAATCCATTAGTTTAAGGGGGATTTATCTTATCTTCTAAATGGAGCGTTTTACAACTAAAAGGCATTTCTTTCGATTTTATATTTTACTGGTCCTGATGCTTTTACTAATGGCCGGATTTGGTGTTTTTGTCATCCTGGATTTCTATGGAAAATGGGGAACACCGGATTTTGAAGTGGGGGATTATCTTTTGTTGTTATTAGGTGGTTTTAAGCTAATGTTTATTTTGGCTTGTCAAACGACTATTTTATCGTTCAAAACCACTTTTTTTTCTGGAAAAAGCATGTGTATAACTTTAGGGACATAAAGGAGATTATATTCGAAAGCGGTGGCAACGGTCCCTATCGCATGAGGTTGATTACGGAAGACTATCAAACAAAAATTTACGCTGCCAGCACCCTAATAACCAAGACCTGGTTGAACCTAAAAAAGCATTGGAGCAAATGGAGGTTCAGGTGAGAAACGAGGCATTTCCAGAAGGTTAAACCCGCATTCGGTCCTAAGTTTCGTAATAGCCAGGCCCATACATTTGGAAAGGCCGAAATTGAAAGAAAACAGTTGGTGACTTAATTGCTTTGATGCACTTGAAAACTGTAACGAATGACTGATTTTGTCATGGTATCAATCTGAAATATTTGTGCGGCTGGGCGCAGAAATCCCTATTTATATTTTGGGTAAAAAATTCGATTGGCTTCGCTTTACTCCCCCCCTTTCAAATCAAAGTTCCGTCAAAAATTGTACATAGTTATCGGGTGTGATAACCACTGTCTCCGTTTCTGGATAAGCATTCAGAAAGGATTTGGAGAAGTTTTTTCTCGCTTTTCGGTTCCATTTAAAT
>JAWLFL010000390.1:0-2611 GCA_041685605.1 Cyclobacterium sp.
AGCTATGCCGACCCACGACGTGACAAGTCACATGGCCGTATCTGGAGGATCACAGCAGATTCCAAGTCGTCCTTTAACTATCCCGATCTATCCGCAATGGATGAGAGCCAACTGCTCGCACTGCTGGATGCTCAGGAGCGGTGGTTGCGCTACCAGGCGAAGCGCTTGCTTTATTACCAGCCAACGGAAACGGTGGTGGCTGCGGCAGATGCGTTGGAATTTCAAGATCGAAAGGACCGGTTTCTCCTCGAATTAATCGGGGTCTACCAGGCCCATGAAACGGTTCGACCGGAGTTGCTTGATCGCCTGTTGCAGTCGAATGATTTCCGGATTCGGGCCTATGGTGCCCGTGTCCTGGGAGATTGGGCCTCCCGGCTGGAAGGTGGAGCCCTTGGTCGGCTAAGGCAATTGGTTAATGATGCCCACCCCCGGGTCCGCTTGGAGGCAGTGATAGCCGCCAGCTACCTGCGGGAGATCCCTGCGATCGAAGTGGTAACCGCATCACTCGAACATGAGTTGGACCCCTTTCTACAGTACGCGTTGAGGCAGAGTGCAAGGTCCCTTCAAATTCTCTGGGAGACTCCTTTTCGGGAGGGGGAACTCAACCCCGCGAGCAAGGTTCAGGAAAACTTTCTGCGGGAGCTGCTGGATCAGGGACCTGCGCTCGTTTCAACGGGCGAAGCCTTGTATGAAAAAGCCTGCCTGTCATGCCATCAGCCAGGTGGTAAGGGGCTGCCAAAGGTGTACCCACCCCTGTTAGGATCGAAGCGGGTCACCGGAGACGAAACGAAGCTTATCAAAATCGTGCTTAATGGGCTTACCGGTCCCCTCGACGTAGCGGGAGAACAATACGGAGCCGGAACCCAATCCATTCCCATGCCTCCCATGGGTGGAATGAGCGACCAGGAAATCGCTGATGTCCTCACGTACATCCGTAAGGAATTTGGTAACGGATCACCCGCCATAGCTCCCGAAACGGTTGCGAAAACCCGGGCGGAGGTCTCCGGACGAACCAAGCCCTGGACTGCTCGGGAGCTGGACGACTGAGCAGGCTTACAGGAAAAGCACCAATGGATAGCTTTAAGCTTTATGAGCCGAAAGATGCAGCAAAATAAACTGGTCATAAGATGAATTAATGTTGCAACATGAAGTAACCACAATGTTAAATCCAATTTTCCGCAGGTGGCTAAAAAGTATCTTGCTATTTTTTTGTCAATACCTATCAGGTGGCTGCAAAGTAATGCGTTTGGATCTTACGTGGTCTGTGACGCAGTAATGCGAAATGCAGTGCTGTCCCTTTGGCAGGCTCAGTTCAGGCCGCAGGTGATCAACATCATCGGAATCTACATGTCCCAAGGGCAAACTTTTTGATCATTCATCCACAGGTACTTCTTTGACATATTGAACAATGGTCTGATAAGGCATTTTTTTCTCCATATTTGGCTTTTTAGCTCTTGGTATTCAGCTGCTTTTTTATCCCTCTCTTTTGGAACCAAAAACTCGGAATATTTCAGCTTTTTAACATCGAATTCATCTGTATCTTCCAGGTGAAAATACCAGAACGATTTCATTACTTCTGCCCGGTAAATACCCGCTGTTAAAGGTTCAATCGAACTGGATGAGCTAAATTTTGAAGCTTCCGTAAATACATTTGATGCGGAGATATTTATGCGTCAACAGAGAGACAAATTAAGCGGGGAGTTATTTAAAATGACTAAAGAAGAGATTATGGAATACGTTAAAAAACGAAAAACGCAGAGTATAATAAAGCCCCATGCAAAATCGACTAGCGCAACCTAATCCAAACGTTTCAGGTTGAGGCTGTCACGCTACCAATTCTACGGTTGTTCCCAGTGAGTCGGCGATTTTATTGGGTATATTTATTTTAGTCATTTACATCAATAACCAACATATAATCCAGCGAAGGGCCGGGACGCGGGAGGCTACAAAGCCCATACACCTTACGCGGTATTCCTCAAATCTCATGATTTAAAATAATAGTTCTTTTTGTAGTATATGCTTGATTGGTTTCATTTCAGCGTTTTCCATACGCTGTCCTAAAATCATTAAACATAGAAGTTACAATTTGTTTGGGGTCGCCGTCGGTCAAGCTTTCGAAAGAAATGTAACCGGTATAATTTACTTCTTTTAATATTATTGCAATCTTTTCCATATTAACAGGTTCCGCAACCCCATCCACATAAACCAATTCTTTAATAAACCAGTAATTTGCATAGGGGGCCAATTTTTGAATTTCTTTATACGGATCGCCTCTTCTTAAACTACCAATGTCCAAAATTAATCCAAACCAATCCGAGTCTACTCTTTTTAAAATATCGATAATTTCATCCGCTTCGTATAAAAAATCATTATGGTGTTGCATGCCTGCCATAACCCCTGTTTCTTCAGCATGTTTGGCACAGGCTTTAAAGTCTGATACCATCCATTCTTTAACCTCCTCTCTGGAATACCCTTCGTGTTTTCCATTTCCTGCAAAAATGCGCATAATGGAAGCTCCAAGTTTCGATGATACGTGCAACCAATTTTTTATCAATTCAATATCCGATTCTCTTGAAGCTTTAGCTGGATTTACAAAGTTATTCCGTACCCC
>JAWLFL010000391.1:0-2608 GCA_041685605.1 Cyclobacterium sp.
GGTAATCAGCGATGCAAACTCCTCATAAGAAAGGGAGTTAGCCAATCCGGCGGGCATCATGGAATTCTCCATTTCCGTACGCTCCTTTACATTATCGGCTGCAAGGGTAAATGCCTGTCCGGCAATGTTGCGAATAACGATCCGGTCTGCACTTTCTTCCGTAACAAACCCCACGTAAGATTTGTCATCCTTGGTTTGGATCATCACCGTAGCAAATCCCTGAGAAATGGATGCGTTCGGCTTGAGTATGGATTCTGCTATTTGTTCCCGGGTCATGATGCTTCCTATCTGCCCCATGAAAGGCCCCTTCATCTGCTCCCCGGCTTCTACGCTATGGCAAGCTTTGCAGCCCTGTTGCTCGAAAATAGCTTTGCCTTTAACGGCATCTCCGGCTATCTCCTGCATGGCCAATAAAATATCTTCTATGGAGGATTCTCCAATCTGCCCTTGCTGGTTTTTGATTTCTTCCAGATCTACTTCTGGTTCTTCCAACACCTCCGTCACCGAATAGTCCCCTCCAAATTCAAGGATGCCCATCCGGTTTTTTTGATTCAGCATGGCAATGTAATCCTTATCACTTCTGCTGCCGGTATCCCAAAGCTGTTGGAATAATGCCTTAATCTCGGGCGAAGCCGACCACAACACCGATTTATAGTAGGGTCCATGGGTGTCCGGGCGGGTTCCCCACCACCAGGAGCCATCGTAGGGAGCCTCCTTGGTATACAACCGGGCAAGGGTAGCGAGAATGCTCCGCTTTAATTCCATACTTTCTGTCCCTGAACCATTATACCTGGAGATTAATCCGGATACAGCAGCAGGGGTATGCATATAACGCAAGGTCCAAAGTGCCAGATCCGAATTTCCTGATCCCACTTCTTCCAACATTTCTTGGTCAGCCTCCAGGGCTACCAATGCCCTGACAGCCAAGTGTGGTAAAATAATTTCCGAATTCGGGCTGGCATGGGGTCCCTCCTCACCTAATTCGGGAGCCTGGAATGAATTGGGAACCTCTACTTCCAATAAGTGAGAAATGGCGTCTTTATTTCCAATCCTTCCCAAGGCGATGATCGCAGCCGCCCGTACCCTGGGAGACGGATCATTCATCGCTTCCACAAAAGGTCCGATGGAGAGGTTTTCCAAATGGGAAGCCCTGTCGGTAATTGCGCGGATGGCATGCTCCTTCATTTCGGCATCATCCATCAACGCCATCATCTCTGCTACGCCTTCAGCACCTCTTAGCTGAGAAAAAGCATACATGGCGGCTACCCGCGCATACAGCGGTTCCCCTGAGCTTTTCGCTAAATCTAACGCTTCGCCCGCTGCCTCTGAACTCCCCCTGCTAACCAATTCCTGCTGTGCATAAAGTCGGATGGTGGCACTTTCTTCTTTCAATAAATCAACCAGATCATCTATATCGGCCGCATTCAGATCCGGCATTTCGCTGTATTCCCAGACTTTGGGTACTACCCGTACCACAAATCCTTTCTCGTCATTACCCGAATACCCCGCGCCATCCCAGGCGGCCATAAACATTCGTCCGGAACCATCAATATCCAAATCGGTAATCTGAGGCAGTTTGAAAAATTCTTCTTCATCCTGGGTATAAGAGGGGCCATCGGCGGTCACCCGGTGAATGTACAGTTGGTTTCTTCCCCAATCCGCCATCATCGGCACCTTATTATACTTCTCTGGCCAGCGGTTGTCGTCGATAAACAGTGCTCCTGTACCCGATCCTCCTCCTACATCCACCAGAGCGGGTATAATCTCTTCGGTGAAGTTTTTGAATAAAACCGGGTATCCGTATTCGCCAGTTTGAATCTGGTGGATAAACCGAATGTTCCAACCTCCTCCATCATTGGTATTTCCCCTGGTAAACATATTCATATAGGGGTCGATGGCCACATCGTAAATATTCCTCAAGCCATGGGTATATACTTCCATTTCGGTACCATCAGGCCGGACTCTCAAAATGCCGCCGCCGAGCATGGTCATTTCCGTCCCCTCCCGGTCCACCGCACCATGAAATCCAAAATCCCCTACCGCTATGTAGATCCAGCCGTCAATTCCCAGGCGAATGCCGTTCGTCGCATGATCCGTACCCCTTCCTTGAAGAAACTTGGGCGAGCTGATATGCTGAATCAGCGGTTTAGAGGGACCATCGGCAACGCCGTCTCCATTGGCATCCTCGAAAACCACCAAGTCCATCCCTGTGGCCAGGCTGTCTTCCAGCGAAAAAACCGTGTGCAACACGTAAAGCTTATCACCCAGCGGAATAATTCCACGCGGATTGTCCACTTCGGCAAAAACGGTGTGTTCGTCCGCCTTACCATCGTTGTCCTTGTCAATGAGCTTGACAATCCTTCCTTTTCCGGGCGTTTTTCCCAAAGATCCGATGGCATCTACCCCAACGTACACTTCCCCATAAGGGGAAACGGCCAAACAAGCGGGGCTTGGGGTCACATCCGGACCGGAAAATGCCTGCACTGCCAACTCATCCGGCCAGCCCAACGCCTGACTCAGGGAATCCAGTGAAGCGGAAGTAGTTGACTCAATTATTTCGACCTTTTTTTCGGGTTTACATGCCAGGGCAATCAGCAATACAACGAAT
>JAWLFL010000134.1:0-10732 GCA_041685605.1 Cyclobacterium sp.
AAGATTTGACAAGGTTTCGGCCGCAAGGGTTTTTTGGGTGGATGTCAATGCTTTTTTCGGAGAAATTTTTGCTTTTAACTATAAACTAAAAAAAAATCATTTTTTTTTTAGTTTATTTTCCCGAAGTGAAATGCAGTTTACCTAAATCGATTTACATTATTTATTTTTTGTAATGAAAAAGGGTCTAAATACTTGATTTTCATTGTCTTTATGGGTTTGGTAATTCTTTTTTTATAACCGACCTTAGCAATGAAATAGGCTTTTAGCAGTGAGAATAGCCTGTATTTAAGGTTTAATTTTTAATTCTTTTACTATGAAAAATCAAACAAAATTAATGTTGGCCAATCTGTTTGCGCTGGTTTCGGTTTCCCTAATCTTAGCGGTTGCCAGTATGTTCAACCTGGATTTATCTTGGGGTTCTGGAGCCTTGTTTCCGCAGCTTATGTTGGTGTTGGTTCCCCAGGCGGGGTTTGTTTACTTGCTTTGGAAAGCTTCCAAAGCTAGAGGTCAGGAAGCCCTGGCTTGACTTTTTGAACGGTTTTATATTTCGGTTGTTGCCGCTCACTTGCCCGCTAAGAAGGGGCACAGGTGGGCGGTATTTTTTTAACAGAATGCCAGGGAAGTTAGTAAGAATGGAAGTGCTCCGAATTAATTTTCCTCACTTATTTCTTTTCTTCCTGGCAAGCTATCGGGGCAGACTTCCAGTTTATCGGGACGAATTTCCCTGTCTTAGCGAAAGGGTATTCGCTAGGAAGATTCGTTAGAGGAGTGTTGCGTTTAACTGGTATGGCAGGCAGGGCAACAGTAGAAGCAGCCATTGGAATGTTGGTACGTTTCTTTCGCGGTTTTCACTGCATCCTGGCACCTGGTAAATCTACCCAATTCTTTTCTGTTTTGCGATTCCGGAAGGTGATCGCAGCTTTCCACATGTACCTCATGGTCTCCATTGGGTTGGGCGTTCGTATTTACATAATAATCTTCAAACATGATGGGTTTATTTTGGTGAAATTTTATTCATTGAATTTGGTTAGTATTTTCCAAAAATGATGCCGAATTAAGACTTTTACCTGGTAAAAATGCAATTAGTAATAAAATTCCGTTATTAAAGGGGTGTTTTGGAAAGTAAGATTCACTCCGTTTTTAAAACCTCCCTGCAGCCCTTTTCGGTGTAGTTGCGGCCGTTTTCCTTCGTTTTTTTAGCCGGGGAAGTTATTCAAAGGGGATGCGTAACAGGACTCCGAATTCATTCGGAAAGTGGATGCTTACCCGGGCATGGATCGCCCCCTGTTCGTCATAGAATACCGCTTTCTTTTCCAGGGGCACAATGGCTTCGTGCCACACATTTGGGTGAATATACAGGCCCCTTCCTCCGGTCACCTTAAAGGCTACAAAATCCTCCGGCCTGGCCTCATCGCCAGGTAGTGCCAGGGCGGTTATGAACGGTTTGCCATCAAGGGGGAAAAACAACTGCCCGCCGTCAGGGTGGTAGTTGGCATGCCACAGCAATACCTCTTTTGGCTTTTCGGTGGCAGCTGCGTCAGCCATTTCCGGTAACTTACTCCAACCAAATAAGTACTCCGAACCTACGGCATGGTTTTTCCCTCTGAAAAAATCGCCCTCCCAGTAAAATTCAAAGTCCCCTGAAACGGTCCCGGCCTCGTCTCCGGTGCCTTCGTCTATTTTCCTCCAGCCAGAAGCAGGCCAGCGGACAATTTCTATAGGGAAGTGTTGGTATTCCTCTTTGCTCACCAGCTGGCCAAACCCTTTCAAGGAGGCTTCAGTAGCCTGAACCAAGGGTGCCTTTACGGTATTGATTCCGGCTGGGATCTGTGGGTTTTTATAGTCAATTTTCATTATATAATAGGAAAGGAGCGGTTGTAAGGTGATTTGTCAAGACCTAAAAATAAAAAAAATTGCATTCAATTATGGAAAGATGTTAAGGAAATAAATCCTATCTAATTCCGGTCAATCGAAGGATGATTTGATCTGATTTCCAGCCCCATTTTTTTCTTAGAAAACCAAAAAACGCTTATTATTTTATTTTTAAAAAGCCATCGCTCAAGCACTGTAAACAGGAGTAAATATTAACCATTTGATTATTCTTCCCTAACCCATCCGGATAAATAATTACCTAATTTTCAGCGACTTAAATATTGTAATTTATTCTTAAAATCATGAAAATTGGATTTTCGAAGAGAATCGATCTTTCGTATTCTTCTGTATGTTTGATTTGCTATCTTTTATTACTTCTTATTTTACCTTTTTTTTTGGCATCGTATCAAAAGGGATATTGGGAATTATGGATCAATGGCCAGCGAACGCCTTTTTTGGATCATTTTTTTAAAATCCTGACGAATTTGGGAGATGGTTTGGTAGCCTTGTTTCTTGTGACGGTGTTGCTTTTATCGAGGTATGCAGATGCCTTGATTCTGGGAATAGGCTTTCTGCTTCATGCAACATTGGTTTATTTAGGTAAAAAAATTTGGTTTCCAGACAGTCCAAGGCCATTGGCTTTTTTTGACGGGGAAGACCTCCATCGATTTGAGGGAGTGACCAATGCGCTTTATCATTCCTTCCCTTCAGGTCATACCGCCAGTATTTTTTTATATGTCACCCTGTTGTTGATCATTCGACCTATCAAACAGCGGTGGCAGATGTTTTATTTGGCCCTGGCCATCCTGGTCGCTTTCAGCCGCGTTTACCTACTTCAACATTTTATCTGGGATGTATACGTCGGTTCAATGGTCGGGATTTTTTCAGCTTTGGCGGCTTATTACTTGCTTTATTCTTTTCCTTATCAAACTTGGTGGGATAAGCGACTGGTAATAAAAACTCCAAATCTATCGCTTCCTCCAGCGCCAAAGTGGAAAAATTTTAATTCTAAGGGTTAATTTGTAAGACCACCGTTACCGGATTCTCAAAAAGATCCTTCTGTTTGTGCATAACGGTATATGGAATATCCATGCGGTCAAATTCCTGTAGGTGCTTTTCCCGGGTGATGACAAAGCCTTTTCCGGGGATTGATGTTATAGTTTCAATGTTTTCAATTTTCTTCCGCAAGTAAAAGGAAAAGGCGGGATTGTAAATTTTAAAATAGTAAGTTTTATTTTGACGCATGGCCTGAATATCTGCGTTTAATACCGGATTAAATCGGTCAAGTGCCGGAACGGAGAAGTATAGAAAAGCAACTGAAAACAGATAAAATCCCATGCCTGCAGCGATTATCGGATCAGAACCCTGGTTTTTTCGAAATAGTATCCCTATCACCAGACATAGGGAAACAACACCAGCGATCAATAGTCCAACAGCCGCTTCTCTGAAGATATGAAGTTCCTGCCTGCTTTGAAAAATAAAAAAAGGAAGGATGGAAATCAACGCCAAAAGGATCGCAGAGATATAAGCAAAGGTATTAATGGATCTTAGGTTACTTGATTGGGTCATTCTATTTATAATAGAACCTGTAAGAATGGCAATAAAAGGGTATGCGGTGACGGTATAATTGGGGAGTTTGGTTCCTGAAAAGGTAAAGAACAACACTATTACTCCCACAGAAACGGCAGCAAAAAGGAGAAAATCGTTTTTTGGTTTTAGAAGGGCATTAAGTCGTCTGGCTCTAAAAAAGAATAAAGCTGAGAACGGGATCGTGCCGCCGATGACGTATCCTAATGTAACCCATGGACCTCCTCCATGTCCTTCCATGGGAGCGGAAAACCGGCTCAGATTATGCTTTATAAAAAATTCTGAAATCCACAGCCCATCTGATTGGAGGGAAACGAGCACATACCAGGGCAATGTGACCGTAAGAAAGAGCACTATGCCTGGAAAATAAAGGATAGACAGTAAGTGTTCCCATTGCCTGATCTTGCTTACCGTAAGGTAGCACAATAAAATCCCGGCTGTAAGCACCATGGCTACCGGTCCTTTACTCAAAACGGCCAGGCCCAGGGAGGCGTAAGCCAGTAGAATCAGGTGAATCGGCTTCGTTTCCCTGGCCAAATAGGCGTAAAAACTAAGTAAGGAGCAGGCTAAAAAAAATATCAAGAAAGGGTCGGGCACGGCCATGTGGAATTGAATCACCCAATGAGGGGTGCAACAAAGAACAAAAGCAGCCCAAAACGCTGTATTTTTGTTCAACGTAATTCTTGTGAAACCATAGACCAGCCAAATGCAGCAAAAACCAAGTAAAGCGGGAAAAAATCTGGCGGCGAAAGGACTGATGCCAAACCAAGAGTAGGCCAGGGCAAACGCATAATAATGTAATGGAGGTTTGTCATACCTAGGTTCCGAATTGAAGGTGGGCAAAATCCATTCGTTAGAGTGCCACATTTCAATGGCTGCCGTGGCATTTTTCGCCTCATCCAATGCGTATATACTATACCCCCCGATATTGCTAAAGTGAATAACAAAAGAAGCGAGTATCAGCCAGTATAGCCTAAATTCCATAGGTAGCGATGAATGGGAGGTCAAGTTAGAGAATTAAAAAAGCAACCTATTCGAGGGTATATTAAAAAATCATTAAGTATGAATGCGTGATTATTTGTTTATCAGGGAGAATGCTACCTAGTGAACTACGTTAAATTGGCTATTGATTCTTTTTGTATGAGGCGAGCATTGAAATTTTCAAGCCGCCATCCCAATCAATTTTAAGTAAATTTGGTTATAGTAACAATTGGCACATTTTTTTCTGTATTTAATTTTATCCATTAATTAATTAAAATAAAAGGATCATGATGAAAAGCGTAAATTACTTATTCGTTATAGGAATTGCCAGTTTTGCCTTTGCCTGTGGCTCAGGGAACAATAATTCCGAAGAAGAAACAACTATGGAAGACGAAATGGGTAGGGGTGATATGATGGCTACTGAGATGGATACCAAGTCCGCCGTCGCCATCCTGTCAGGAGCCAGTGGTAGCAATGTCACCGGTACCGCCACATTTACAAGCCTGGAAAATGGCAAAGTCCGTCTCGTAATGGATGTGGAAAACCTGAGCCCGGGAGAACATGCCCTGCACCTTCATGAAAATGGCGATTGCAGTGCAGCGGATGCAACCTCTGCCGGAGGGCACTGGAATCCTACCGGAGACCCTCATGGCGAAAGAGGTGAAGATGAATACCATAGTGGAGATATTGATAATATGGTAGTCGGAGACGATGGTGTCGGTACGCTTGAAATGGAAGTGGAAGGATGGACCATCGGCGATGGCTCCAGTTCGGACATCGTTAATAAGGCGGTTATTATCCATGCCGATGCCGATGATTTTACATCTCAACCTTCCGGAGCTGCGGGGGCAAGAGTCGCTTGTGGTGTGATTCAATCTGGGAGTTAATCCCGAATGATATAAAAATCCTACTAAAAAAGAGCTTTTGGTTTAACGATTAGGACCGTTATTTTAGAGAGTGTTTATTACCTTATAATTGCCTTCGTCAAACCAATAAGAATAAATCCCGGTGGAGCTTCCATCGGGATTTATTTTTTTTATGTCAAACTGTTACCACCGATTACTTTTGATCCAACCTCACTTCTTTTCAATATTGCTTTGTAAGGCATAGGGGGCCAGATGTTCTCTGTTTTTGCTGTCCAGCGTTTTTTCAAAATAGGACGTAGCCGAATGGTCGTCTATAAACATATGGTCTGCGCCAACGCATTCAATGAGGTTCCATTTGTTCAGCACGTCCCGAATGGGGCCTTTCGTTCCGGTGATGCACACATCTATTTTTTCTGCCCGCCAATCTTGTATCCATTCATAAAGCGCATGTGCTCCGGTACTGTCCATGCTGGTGACACTTTCCATGTTGAATATGATCATTTTGGTTTGTTGATTTCTTTCGATTAGCCATTGACCCATTTTGTCTCGGATATATTCAACGTTAGCAAAATAAATGGGGCCATCGATTCTAACAATCAGCAGGTTATGGTTAATCTCCAGGTCAGAAAACCTCCTGATATTCCGATAAATCTTGGTGCCGGGTACGCGGCCTAATTGGGCCATATGAGGCCGGGAGGCTCGGTAAATGACTACCAAAAGGGAAAGCACCATGCCCGCAATAATGCCGGTCTCAATGCCCATGGTGAGGGTAATCAGAAAGGTAGCGATTAGCATGGCAAAATCCGTTTTATCTTTTTTCCAGAGGTTGACAGGTTCTTTGAGGTCGATTAGACCTGCTACAGCTACTAACACCACTGCCGCTAAAATGGCACTGGGGAGGTAATAAAATAAACCGGTAAAAAACAACAGTGTCAATAGGATCAGCAAGGCACTGATCACGGAAGCCATGGTCGTTTTTGCGCCCGCCTGGTTGTTAACGGCCGTTCGGGAAAAACCACCGGTGACGGGATATCCCTGGAAGAAGGAGGCACCAAAATTGGCCACTCCCAAGGCCATTAGCTCCTGATTGGCATCCAGCCGGTAATTTTTGTGTTTTGCCTGAATGGTTTTTGCCACGGCAAAACTT
Organism: Cyclobacterium sp.; assembly: GCA_041685605.1. Classification (GTDB taxonomy): domain Bacteria; phylum Bacteroidota; class Bacteroidia; order Cytophagales; family Cyclobacteriaceae; genus Cyclobacterium. The sequence continues at coordinate 6,454 of JAWLFL010000134.1, forward strand.
TCCGCAAAGCCAACCAGGGAGATGGTGAGTGCTATGGGGAGCAGGGTAGACCAGCCATTGATATCAAAGGAGGGCAAGGAAAAGCCAGGTAAACCACTGGGAACATCTCCCACGATTTTCACGCCGCTTTGCGTTAATCCAAATCCCCAAACCAACAGAATCCCTATTACCACTGCGATTAATGGAGCGGGAAGGGACGGATGAATTTTTTTTCCAAACTTGATAATTACAATTCCCAGCATTCCAATACCAAAGGTGAGCCAATGAATGTCTCCAATATTTTGGTAAATAGCCAGTAGCATCTCCTGAATGTGTTCACTGTTGGGAAGGTTAATTTTAAAGAGGTGCTTTATTTGGCTTAGTCCAATGATAATCGCTGCTGCTGAGGTAAAGCCGTTGATAACGGGGTGGGAAAGAAAATTGACAACAAACCCCAGCCTAAGTGCTCCCATGGAAAACTGAACTAATCCCACCAAAAAAGCCAGGGTCAGCGCATACAATAAATATTCTGCCGGAGATGCAGGGCCCAGACTACTGATGCCAGCGGCAGTCAACAGGGAAACCATGGCTACAGGTCCTACAGCCAGTTGGCGGGAACTACCAAAAATAGCGTACAATAGCAGCGGAATGGTGACCGCATACAGGCCATGAATAGGTTCCAGGCCAGCCAGCATGGCGTAAGCCATGCCTTGAGGGATCAACATAATTCCAACTGTGATGCCGGCAGATAAATCCCCCTTGAAATACGTTTTATCGTAATGAGGAAGCCATTGCAAAAAGGGTAAATATTTTTTTATTTCCATTGGAGTCTTCTTTTGTATACTTCTATTACTGGAATTGCATTTTTTGTGCAATAGCATCTAAGAGCTACAAATTTGACTCAAATCCCTTTTAAAATAAGTGATCTTTATCACAAGCAGCAATGCCGTCAGCCAGGTACCAGTACAATATCCCTTTTCAGAAAGCTGGACAGGGTATCCGAAAACCGCTGGGCCTCCCATAGTTCGAGGGCAATATTTTCTTCCGCAAAAACCTGTACCTGGATTTTGGAGGCTTCCGGAAGGCAATAGACGCTTTGCACCCATTGGTTTTTGGTCTTATCCAGTCCTATCGCAATCCTTAATATACCAGCCAGTAGCTTGACTTGTTTACGGTGTGAAGAGGTTAGTTTTTTAAACTTTTTGTGTTTCTTTTTGGGGCCTTTTTTCCGATGGTATCTTGCCAGATGGCCCAAAAGCAGCACTTCTTCGTTGGTAAACCCCCGGAGCTGGCTGTTGTTGATCAGGTATCGGGAATGTTTGTGGTAATCCTGGAATTTAACATAAAGTCCCACATCAAAAATAAGAGAGGCATGGTAGAGAAGACTCCGTTCCATATCCCCAGCCTGATGCAGGTGTTTGAGCTGGTCAAAGAGCTGTAGGGCCAAACCGGAAATGTGTTTTTTGGCATCCAGCTCCGTTTCATAGCGATTGGCTAGCCAGAAGCAGCTTTTTTCTTTCAGGTTTTTTCCCTGGTTTTCTTCGCCAATTTGCAGCTTGTGTTTTTCGATGTATTGCAGGATCATGCCTTCCCGAAGGGAGGCATCTGAAATGGTGATTTTATCGGTTTTCGCCATTTCGAGTAATGCTACCAGCAAAATCGCTCCCAGGTGAATCGCATCTGAGCGATTGGAGCTGATGCCTGGAATGGCGGCACGGCTTTCCGGACTGGCGGTTGATAATTTGTCCCGGAGTTTGATCAGGTCTTTTAGGTGGATTTCTTCTGCGTTGACACTTTCCGGCGAAGGATTATGGCTTTTTTCCAGACAGGCTTCTGCCAGCGATCGGATGGTACCGGAGGTGCCCACGACTTTTTCAAAACCGGTTTCCAATGCTTTTCCCATTATTTTTGAAGCGGCCTGCCGAATGTGAAGGTTTAATGCCTGTTGCTCTTTTTTAGACAAAGGATCCTGATGTCCTACCCTGTCAAGCAAACGGAGCACCCCTAGTTTCATGGAGTTGCCAAAATACACCTGATTTTCATCCCCCACGACAGCTTCCGTACTCCCTCCCCCGATATCCAGCACCAGTACTTTTTCTTTTTTGATGGAGATTGCTTTTTTTACGGCTTTAAAGATCAGGAGTGACTCCTCCTTTCCGGAAATCAATCTGGGAGAAATACCTGCCTCATGGATTAGCCTGTCTAGAAATTCCCTGCCGTTTTTGGCCTCACGGCTGGCACTGGTAGCGTTTACAATGATATCATCCACGCCGTATTGATCCGCCAGTTGCACGTACCTTTTGATGGTTTCCACGCCGGTATCCAAGGCTTCAGGGCTCAGTTCATTATTTGCAAAAACGCCTGCTCCCAATTTGACCATGCTTTTTTCCTGCATCAAAATATCAAAACGACTTTCGGGTTGCAGCTTCACGATGATCATGTGAATGCTGTTGGTGCCAATATCTATTGCTGCCAGATTCATTTTTTCCTGGTTATTTCCAATATTCCTTGTTCATCAGGGCAATGTGGCGAATAGAGATTCCTTGCGGGCACTCTACTTCACAGGCACCGGTATTGCTACAGGCACCAAAGCCGAGCTGGTCCATGGCTTTTACCATGTTTTGCGTTCGTTTTTTGTGCTCTATTTTCCCCTGAGGCAATCGAAACAAGTGGCTGATTTTCGCAGCGGTGAACAGGGCGGCACTTCCGTTTTTGCAGGAGGCGACACAAGCGCCACATCCAATGCAGGAAGCCGCATCAAAGGCACTTTCCACCTCCTCACTGCTGATGCGGGTTTGATTGGCTTCCGGGGCTTGTCCGGTTGCTACCGAAATGTATCCGCCGGAGGCGATGATTTTGTCCAGTGCCTGCCGGTCGATTCGAAGGTCTTTTTTAATAGGGAAAGCGGATGCGCGGAAAGGTTCTATATAGATCGTCTGCCCGTCTTTGAAGGAACGCATGTGCAACTGGCAGGTGCTGGTTTGGTCCAGAGGTCCGTGCGCTCTTCCATTAATAAAAAGGCTGCATTGCCCGCAGATTCCTTCCCGGCAATCATAGTCAAAAGAAACCGGATTTTCTCCTCTGAGAATTAATGTTTCGTTTAATTGATCCAACATTTCCAGAAAGGATGTGTCTGCTGAGATGTCTTTTACCTCATAATCGACCAATTTCCCCTTTGCGGATGGGCCTTCCTGTCTCCAGATTTTTAATTTGAATTTCATTATTTGTAACTTCTTTCAGTGGGTTCTGTAAACTCAAAATGTAGCGGTTCTTTGATAAGGACCGGATTTGGATTCCCAGGTTTCCAGCAGGATATAAAGGCATATTCCCGGTCATTTCGTTTTGCTTCCCCATCCGGGGTCTGGAACTCTTCCCTGAAATGGGCCCCACAGGATTCTTGCCTGCTCAATGCATCAATACACATTAATTCTCCAATTTCCAGGTAATCAGCCACCCGGCCGGCTTTTTCCAGTTCCTCGTTGATGCCGTTTTCGTTTGGAGGAATTTTTAAATTCTGGTAAAATTCCTGCCTAAGGCTGCGGATGGCTTCGATTGCGGCCGAAAGGCCCTTCTCGGTCCGGGAAAGCCCGCATTTGTCGTAGAGAATTTTCCCCAGTTCCCGGTGAAAGTGATCCACTGTTTTGCTGCCGTTTATTTGACATAGTTCACTGAGTTGCTTTCTCACCTTGTTTTCACTTTCTTCGAAGGCAGGGGTATTCGTTTCCGGTTTTGCACTTTTTACTAGCTGTGCCAGGTAATGAGGCAGGGTTTGGGGTAAAATGTAGTACCCATCCACGCAAGCCTGAAGCAGGGAATTAGCGCCAAGACGATTGGCTCCGTGGTCTGAAAAGTTAGCTTCTCCGATAACATACAAACCGGAAATGCTGGAACTGAGCTCATAGTCTACCCAAAGACCTCCCATGGAAAAATGGGCCGCAGGCGAAATCATCATGGGCTGCTCGTAGGCATTAATACCGGTTATTTTTTCGTACATGCTGAAAAGGTTACCGTATTTTTTTACGATGGTCTCTTTTCCCTGATTGGCAATGGCATCCTTGAAATCCAGGTAAACGGCATTTTTTAACGACCCCACCCCATGCCCGGCATCAATGCGCTCCTTGGCAGCCCTGGATGCAATATCTCGTGGGGCCAGGTTTCCGAAAGAAGGATATCTTCTCTCCAGGTAATAGTCCCGGTCTTCTTCGGGAATATCCAGGGGTTTTCGATCTTCATTTTTAACCCGCGGGGTCCAGATCCTCCCATCGTTTCGGAGGGATTCGGACATGAGCGTGAGTTTGGA
>JAWLFL010000135.1:0-10648 GCA_041685605.1 Cyclobacterium sp.
ACAAAAACATCATACCCCTTTGCTTTGGCTAAAACTGCTGCACCAAAACCACTTTCACCTGAGCCTGTAATAACAATTCTTTTCATTATTATCTGATTTTCAGCTGTCGTTATTTAAAATACAGCCGTAAGGTATAACAATCAAGTAAAAATAAATTACATAACTTTTGGTGATATTTGTAAAAATTAATTATCTCTTCAACTGTGGTCCTATCAGGATGTTTTTATTAGTCAGAAAAGCATACCATCAACCCTCTAAAATAAAAAACCTGTGATTTATGTAATTTTATTCTATTATATTGTAAATTATTCAGACGGGGTTCATGCAATCTTTGTTTGTATGGGCAGGTTTACCCAAAGAGGAAATTGATCCGAATCACCTTCCGGAACAGCAATTCCAGATAATGGAATTAGTGAATTTGAATAAATATTAGTAACTTAAAATTGTGACGAATCTTCCCAAAATTCATATAAAATTCATGGTCAGTCTTCGCTGTAAGATGATGGTCAGGCAGGAGTTAGAAAAACTTAACATCCCGTACACCACCATCCAACTGGGAGAGGTAGAACTTTATAAGCGGCTAACGCAAGAGCAGCATGACAAATTGCAAAAAAATCTACGGAAATCAGGCCTGGAATTGTTGGATGATAAACGAAGTATCCTGATCAATAAAATAAAAAGTGTGATTGTGGAGTTGGTCCATTATACGGATGAAGTCCCGAAAATCAACTATTCCGACTACATCAGCGAGAAACTGGGCTATGATTACATCTACCTGTCCAATATCTACTCCGAAATTACCGGAATCACCATTCAGCAATACATCATCATTCACAAAATAGAACGGGTAAAAGAGCTCCTGCTATACGATGAGCTCAATCTTTCCCAAATTGCCCACCTGTTAAATTACAGCAGCTCGGCGCATCTTTCCAACCAATTTAAAAAAATTACAGGACTTACCCCCTCCTATTTTAAGGCCCTCAAGAAGAGAAGGGATACAAACCTTGAAAATGTATAAACTAATTTTTACAATGTATAATACTTTTCAGTAATAATAATTCAATCTTTATAAGAAATTATAAACCATTGGATAATGATACGTTCTAATAAAGGTGATACTGGTAAAGATGGCAAGGATTTAGAAAAGTCAACATCACATGTGATATCGAAGATCATTGAATACTTACCCCGATCTGTGATCAGCAAAACCGTATTAAAAAAGATTACTGGGAATATAACGGTTTCCTGTTTGGATGCCGGGCAAGAGATAGAAGAAAAATCGCTTCCATTTGATATTTATGTTCAGATAATAGACGGGGCTGCCGAAATCCTGATAGATAAGGAGGTCTATCAAATGGTCCTGGGCGAAGGGATCATTATTCCAGCCCACTCCACCCATCATTTCAATGCCAACGAGCAATTCAAAATGATCTCCACAGTCATCAAATCAGGTTATGAGGACTGAGGTTTAAATTTAGCTCAAATTATACCCGAATCGGCTCCTCCTGCCTGCGGGAGGCAGGTGGGATTGTTTTTTCCCATTGGTCAATAGTGCCAAATTTTCAGATAATATGCTTAGTTTTAAAGTCCGATGCCTACGATCCGCGTTGGACTTTATAGATTACCAGACACCGTTAATGGAAGGCGAAGCAAAAATTATTGGCAGTAAAAACAAAATCGAAAAAGGCTTGATTCTGAAGGTTTCTAAAATGAAGCCGGTAATCAAACCTACCAAACCCCATCGACACGAAGGATACCACGAGCTGATCTACCTTTCTAAAGGAGCCGGTTACCATACGGTGGGCGACTTGGCGCATGAAGTGCAGCCTCCTATGGGATATTACCTGAATCTGGGCCAGGTACACTGCTGGGATTTTTCAAAAATCCCGGAGGGGTACGTAGTCCTATTTAAGGAAGAAGCCCTGAGCAGCTACCCCAGGGCATTGGCCCATCTTTTTAACTTGCAGGAAACCTTTAAACTTCCGGAAGGAGATCCTTCCTTACTTCAATTAGCCGAAGTATTTTACCTCGACTTTAAAAACAATGCCTCCCTGGACCTTTTATCCGCTCATTTAAATACACTTATCTACAAAACGATTCAGCTTCCCCTTCAGCAGACAGCCATTCACCCGAATGTATTGGATGAATTTGCCCGGTTTAAAAAACTGGTGCAGCAAAACTACCTGCACATGAAAACAGCAGAGGCCTACGCCAAGGCCATGCACATAAGTATTCGCAAGCTAAATCAGCTTTGTCAAACAGCTACCGGTGTAAATGCCGTTGAGGTAATCCGTGAGCGGATGCTTATCGAATCCAAAAACCTGCTCAGCCATACCGGATACCCGGTGGCGGAGATTGCCTATCAATTGAACTTTTCAGATGCCTCTAATTTCATCAAATTTTTTAAATCTCAAACCACCCTGACGCCCACCGAATACCGCTCAAAACTGTGATATCTACCATTATTGTCAATAATCTACCGTGAGAATGCAGGTATTCGGAGCGTACTTTGTGACATGAATTCCTTATTGACGTACGTTCTACTCACCTGCTTTTTACAACTGCTCCTTTGTTTTCCCGTTTTTGCGCAAATTTCCATACAGGGAACGCTCATGGATGCCAATGAAGACAGTCCCATTGAGTACGGAAGTGTCGGTTTGTACGAGCGGTCAGATTCCAGCCTGGTGGCAGGAACCGTCACAGCGCCGGATGGGAAATTTGAACTAACAGATGCCAAATCCGGCAACTATTACCTGCTCATCCAGTTTATGGGATATAACCCCTATTTGGTGGAGGAACTGGCACTTAGCCGGGGGCAGTCGCTGGATCTGGGAACCATCACCTTATCCCCAAACGAGCAATTGCTGGAGATGGTCGAGGTCTCCGGAACTCGCTTTACCACCATGCACCAACTAGACCGGCAGGTATTCGAGTCATCGGAATTCAGGTCGGGGCAGGGCGGAACGGCCATCGATCTGATTCGAAATCTTCCTTCGGTAAGCATTGATGCAGCGGGGGAATTGTCCGTCAGGGGATCCGCCGGATTTGTGATCATGCTCAACGGCAAACCCCTGCAATCGGACCCTTCGTCCATCCTGGGCCAATTGCCAGCCAATGCCATAAAAAATATTGAAGTGGTGACGGCCCCCTCTGCCAAATACGACCCGGAAGGAAAGGCCGGCATTATCAATATCACCACGGAAAAAGGTGCCACCGACGGGACGTTTATCCAACTTAATACCCGCATAGGAGCCCCCAGCATGCAGGATTACGATAATAAGGAAAAACCGCAACGGTATGGCGCTGATTTTACGCTTAACCACCGGAAAGGGGATTGGGACATTTCCCTGGGAGCCAGCTATTTGAGAAACGATGTCAATGGGCAGCGAATTGGAGATGTGTATACCGTCAGCGGAGACACGACCACGCGCTTTCCTTCAGAGGGTGAGCGGGGTTTCGATGAAGAAGCGTATTCAGGTCGCTTTACAGTAGCCTACACACCGGATGCCAACAACGAATTCAGTCTGGGTTTTTACGGAGGGATCCGAAGCAAAGACCGGACAGCCGATATTGTGTATTTTGACAACCATGCCAGCATTAATGGGGAGCGTCTATACACCATGCAGTATTTCAACGAAAACCTGCGAATCCGGCGTAGTGATTTCGCGCTGGGAAGCTTTGATTATTCCCATACCTTTGAAAACGAGTCCCGTATTTCCAGTTCTTTTCTCTACGAATACACCATGCTGGGAGGTCCCACCACCAACCGCAACCTGGGCTATCCGAATACCGATCTGGTCTATCAGGACGAATACAATACCAACGACAATCCTTTGCACGGGATTCGCTGGCAGGTAGACTATGAATCCAAACCGACTCCCTGGGGAATCATAGAAACAGGCTATCAGTTTCGTAACCTGGATCATCAGGGAGATTTTGTCTACGAACGAAGGAATAATGAAACGGGCGAATTTGAATTGGTACCTGAATTTTCCTCCAATGTGGAATTGACCCGGGTCATTCATTCCGGATACGGACAACTTACCGGACAAAATAGCAAATGGGACTATTCCATCGGTTTGCGGATGGAATACATGGACCGCGAACTGCTACTTCAGGACAAATCCAACACCGTAGACAGCCTTTATACATACGACTTCTTCTTACCCTATCCTTCTGCCAGCATACAATATCAGTTAGGAGAAGAGACCCGGCTGAAGGGGGCTTACAGCCGAAGAGTGGAGCGAACCACCACTTTCAAAATGAATCCTTTTCCTGAACGGGAGCATTCCGAAACCCTGGAACAGGGAGATCCCACCTTGCTACCTGAATTTATTGACCTGGTAGAAACCGGATTGGTACGAGACTTTGGGGAAAACAGCGTCTATGCCACGGCCTATTACCGCCATGTAAAAAACCTGGTCAACCGGGTAAATACCGTTTATAACGATACCATCTTGAACCGAATCTATTCCAACGTAGGAAACGGAAGGTCCATAGGAATGGAAGTGGGCCTGGAACTAAATCCCAGCAGCAAATGGAAAGTGTTTGCAGGTGGAAACCTGTACCGCTACCAGATCAGGGGGAGTTTTGATGAGCGGCCGATCAATAATGCCGCCTGGGTTTATTCTATAAATGCCAATACCCGTTTTGACTTCTCCCCTACCTTTAGTGCCCAATGGTCGGTAAACTACCTCTCGGATCGTATTACTGCCCAGGGAGAAGATTCCCGATTTTTATCCCCCAACCTGGTACTTACAAAGACGTTTATGGACGACCGGCTCAATGCCAGCCTGCAATGGCTCAACATGGACATGGGCCTGCTGCCTACCAATGAGCAACGCATCAGTACCTGGAGGGAGAACGAATTTTACACCACCACGAATTACGTGCTGGAGGTGGATATGGTGCTATTGAACCTTAGTTACACCCTTAATCCTTCCCGTGATAAATCCCGTTTTATCAAAAGTGAATTTGGAGAAAAGGAATTTTAATTACCGACCGTCTCCTTTTTTTAGTAGCTGCCCCAATACCATTAGTTGTTGCTCCAGCTTTTCGGACCAGGGCAAGCCATAATTGAGGCGCAGGCAATGGTGAAATTGGTTTTGAAGGGTAAACATCCTTCCCGGCGCAAAGCTAATTCCCTGAGATAATACCGGGTCAAATAGTTTTCCGGTATCTACCTTTTTTGCCAGCTCCACCCACAATACGAATCCCCCCTGAGGCCGGCTTACCCGGGTTTCGGCCGGAAAATGATCCGCAATGGTTCTAATAAAATGAAGGGAATTGGCATGCAGGGTCTTTCGCAGCAATCGCAAATGCCGCTCGTACCGATCGTTTTCCAAAAACAGGCCTATGGCTTCCTGTGTCAGCGCGGTGCCGGATACGGAATGGAAGAGTTTTAGCTTTAAGATGTCCTTCATGTATTTGCCCGGAGCCATCCAGCCCACCCGATAACCTGGGGCCAGGGTTTTGGACACGGATCCGCACCACAATACCATCCCTTCCTGATCAAAGGCTTTACAAGGCTTGGGCCGGTTTGCTCCAAAATACACGTCTCCGTACAGGTCATCTTCTATCAATGGAATCCCATGACGGGCCAGGATTTGTACAATCTCCCGCTTGTTTTCTTCCGGCATGCAACTCCCGAGCGGGTTATTAAAATTACTGACCAACAGACAAATATCGATTTTCCCGATCACCGCTTTTATGTCTTCGGGACTTACTCCAAATACGGGATGGGTAGGGAGTTCTATGACCCGCAGGCCCATATTTTTTGCCAGTTGCAGGATGCCGAAATACACCGGGCTTTCGACGGCGATCCGCGTTCCGGGACGGGTTAATGCCATAAATGCTAACGAAATCGCATGCATGGCTCCGGAAGTGGTGACCAGGTCCTTGGTACCGAAATTACCCGACCAGGTAAAGGACCATTTGGCCACGTTTTTCCGGAGGCGCAGGTTGCCCTGGATATCATCGTAACCGGTTCCCCCGGAGGACAGCGTTTGCGTTGCTTTCTGCAGGCATTTGTTAAGCCGGGCCACCGGAAAAAAACTTTCGTCGGGTACACTCAGGGATAGCTGGGTGATTTCCTTGTTGACAAAATTACGGAACACCTTTCCAATCAACCCATCGTCTGCCGAATCGGCGGGATGATTTTGAGGCATGCTGGCATCGGGCACGGGTAGGCGTTGATCCGCTTTTTCGCAGACAAAAAATCCTGCCTGTGGCCTGGATACGATGCAGGACCTGCTTTCCAATACCAGGTAAGCCTGAATTACGGTGTTTTTACTTACTCCGTATTCCTTGCTCACCGTGCGAATGGAAGGCATCTTATCCCCCACCTTTAGACTGCCCTTGTGAATAAGGCCTTCAAAATTAGTCGCCAACTCCTGATACAATGTCATTTATACCTGCTTTAACTGTACCCCTCAAAATTAAATAAATTGTATCTGTAACCAATCATTATTCCTTCGTTTATTTGCCATCACATTTGGATTTTCCCTGGCAGGGTAATTCATTTCCTCCTGAAATAGCATCAATGAATTTGGAAGTCCTCAAATACCCCCTTGGGAGGTTTCAACTCCCGGACCTGCTTACCACTGAAAAGGTGGAACAGGCCATACTGGGTATTCAATATTTTCCAGAGGAATTACAAAAAGTTGTAAACAATTTAGGAGATGAAATGCTTGAAAGAAAATACCGACCCGCTGGATGGACCATCCGGCAAGTGGTGCATCACCTGGCGGATAGCCACATGAATGCCTATATGCGTTTTAAGTTGGCTTTGACGGAAGAAAATCCGGTAATTAAGCCCTACAAAGAAAACCTTTGGGCAGATCTTGCCGATAGTAAACTTGGAATGCATGGATCCGTTAACATACTCACAGGCATCCATGAACGATGGGCATACCTCATGGTAAATATGACTGAAGCGCAATGGAACAGAAGTTTTTTTCATCCGGAGCAGGACAAATTCATACCCCTAAAAGCCAGTGTATGTTTGTACGATTGGCACGGCAGGCATCATTTGGCCCATATTTATCAGGCAAAACGAATAGAAAATTAACTAGTAGGACATATCATGAACGAAACTGAAACCCGAAAACCCGACTTTGATTTTGAAAACTTCACTTTTGGGGTTCAATCTACCGACCGCATGCTCCTGGCCGCTTACCAGCAGGGGGAATGGTCGGAACACCGCATAGCACCGGTACAGTCCATCTCCCTATCCCCTTTGGCCATGTGTTTTCACTACGGGCAGACGGTATTTGAAGGACTCAAGGCCTTTCGGATGACGGATGGTAAGATAAATATTTTCCGTATGGAGAGCCATTGGAAACGAATGAACCGTTCCCTGGAAAGAATGGCCATGCCTCCGCTGCCTCGCCATCTTTTTATGGATGGAATTTTGGAACTGCTAAAGATGGAATCGGATTGGGTAATCGATGATCCGGACTATTCCCTTTATATCCGCCCTTTTGTCATCGCTACGGAAAAGAAATTGGGTGTGGATGCTTCTCAGGAATACCTGTTTATGGTCGTACTTTCGCCAATGCGCGCCTACTACAATAAGCCGCTCAAGGTAAAGGTAGAAACTAACTACATTCGTTCTGCCAGAGGAGGTGCCGGTGCAGCAAAAAATGGGGGTAATTACGGTGCCTCCCTACTGCCCCAAATCAATGCCAAGAAAGAAGGTTTTGACCAGATTATCTGGCTGGATGCGAAGGAAAAAAAGTATATTGAGGAATCCGGGACCATGAACATTCTTTTTATACTTGATGGCAAGACCCTGGTGACGCCCGCCCTTAGTGATAGCATCTTGGATGGGATTACCCGGGATTCGCTATTGAAATTGGCTCATGAAGAGGGTTTTTCGGTGGAAGAAAGAGCGGTGGCGATAGAAGAAATTACAGAGAGAATTGAAAAAGGCGAGCAGGTCGAAGCTTTTGGAGCCGGTACAGCGGCTGTCATTTCACCTATTGAAACCATAAGCTACCAGGGAAAATCGTATGCGACTTACCTGGAAGGAGATGCCGGAATGTACCGGCTAAAGGATAAACTGGCAGCGGTCCGAAAAGGAAAGAAGCCGGATACCTACGGCTGGAATCAACTGTTGGATGCCTGAGATCGAAAGCTGTGAATAAATTGAAAAGGTGGAAGCAGAACGTTTTTAACCGGTGGTCATTTAAACTGACCGCCGATTAAATCTATTACCAATCCTTGCTCCGGTGCTGTTTCTTCTCCGCTTGAATTTTTTTGGCTTTTAGTCTCTTTTCTTTGGCTGCTTTTCCGGGTTTGGTCGCAATCCTGGGTTTCTTTTTATGAAATGCTTTTTTTAACAAGCCATAGAATTTTTTGATGGCTTTTTTCTTATTTTGAATTTGAGAACGGGAGTCTTGGGAGGTAACGACTACATTACCCTCCTTATCCAACTTTTTAGTCAATTTTCGAAGTAAAATCGCCTTTTCATGATCCTGCAGCAAATTGGATTGGGGTATATTGAACAGCAGTATTATTTTGGTATTCACCTTGTTTACATGCTGCCCTCCAGGTCCGCTGCTTTTACTGGCCTGAAACGAAATCTCCGGATTAAAATATTCTTGTTCTATTTTCTGTAAAATGGACATAACTGATTTACCTGGAATTGGAAGGGCTTATTTCGCTTTCCATTCTGTGTAAAAATGCTCCCCTGAATCCGCATCTATGCGCTGGTAGGTATGTGCTCCAAAATAATCCCGCTGCGCCTGAATCAGGTTGGCGGAAGAATTAGCAGTAATGGCTCCCAGAAAATAATTAATGGCACTGGACAATAGTGGCACGGAAAAACCATGCTGAATTGCTTGTCCCACCACATAGGAAAGGTCATTTTGGTAACCTTTTAGGGCAGTCACAGCTTCATAATTAAGCAAAATGCGATTGTTTTCCTGGAACAGATCCACCAGCTCTTCCATCAACCTGGAACGAATGATGCTGCCATTGGTCCAGACCCTGGCAATTTCGGAGAAATTGAGGTTCCAGTTGTTTTTTAGAACTATAATCATATTCGAAATTAGCAAAATTCACCCGGATCGAATCAATTTAATGACTAATTTTGCCTTCTGAACCATAGGTTCCGGTTTTGTTGTTATAATTCAAATTTTAGGCTCGGAAAAGGTAGAAGATGCATCAAATCAAAAAAAGAGTGGTTGTAGGGCTTTCAGGAGGTGTGGATAGTTCGGTCGCGGCCAGTTTATTAGTAGATCAGGGATACGAAGTCATTGGTTTGTTTATGAAAAACTGGCACGATGAATCAGTGACCTTATCCAACGAATGCCCCTGGGAGGAAGACAGTACGGATGCCATGCTGGTCGCTCAAAAGCTCGGCATTCCTTTTCAGGCAATTGACCTGAGCGAAGATTATAAAGAACGAATAGTCGATTACATGTTTGCAGAATACCAGGCCGGTAGAACGCCCAATCCGGATATTCTCTGCAACCGGGAAATAAAATTTGATATTTTTCTAAAAACCGCTTTGAAACTGAAGGCAGACTTTGTGGCTACCGGTCATTATTGTCAAAAAGCGGAGGAAGAAATTAATGGGGAAAAGGTTTATCGATTGTTGGCAGGGGCAGACCCTAATAAGGATCAAAGTTACTTCTTATGCCAACTAAATCAGGAGCAACTATCCAAAGCCCTTTTTCCGATTGGTCACCTTCAAAAATCCGAGGTCCGGAAAATTGCTGCCTCGCTGGACCTGGTAACGGCAGAAAAAAAAGATAGCCAGGGTTTGTGTTTTATCGGTAAAGTAAGACTGCCCGACTTTTTGCAGCAACAACTAAAACCAAAAAAGGGAAAAGTGATCGCTGTGCCTGAGTCCTCCCCATTGTACCAAGCCAAACAGGTTCCAGCCGGGATGGATCCGGCCGATTACGATCAGCAGGTCCTGGAGGAGATTTGCCAGCCCCTCAGTTACCAGGAAACGGACGGAGAACTGGTGGGAGAACATAATGGGGCTCACTATTTTACGATAGGGCAACGAAAGGGCCTGAATATCGGGGGAACCGGAAAACCATTGTTTGTCATAAGCACCGACACAAGGAATAATATTATCTACACCGGTATGGGAGAAGAACACCCGGGTTTATTGCGGAATGGATTGTTTGTACCCACAGACGATACCCACTGGATCCGTCCCGACAGGGCATTAGAGGTGGGTGAATCGGCCGAGTATCTCGCCAGGATTCGCTACCGGCAACCCCTATCCAAAGCCATGCTTAGGATGAAAGAGGATGGCTTGTATGTCCTTTTTGAAAATGCCCAGCGTGGCATTGCTGCCGGGCAATTTGTGGCCTGGTACGACGAAAATGAGGCCATTGGTTCCGGAGTCATTGCCTGATATGAGGCAACTTCCCCTACTTTATGAGGATACCGATTACCTGGCGATAAACAAGCCTGTAGGCGTAATGGTGCACAAAACACCGTTGGAAAGAAGCCCGGATACCTTGTTTGCCGTTGATCTGCTATACAGGCAGCTAGGATATAAAGTGTATCCCTTGCATCGAATAGACCGGCCTACCTCCGGTGTACTGCTGTTTGCTAAAAATGCGGCGGCCGCCTCCCGCCTACAACCCGAATTTGCAGATACCTCTATTAAAAAAGAATACCT
>JAWLFL010000136.1:0-10588 GCA_041685605.1 Cyclobacterium sp.
CACGAGCGGTACCTAATTCGTTTGCTATCTGGTGATGACTCATTTTAATTGAATTATTATTACTTAAATCCAGTTTCTTTTTCAAATGATCAAAAAGCCTTTTGTCCATTCTGTCTAATAACAAGTGACCAATTGTATCTAAAAGCTCTGAATAACGTAAATTGTATTGATTATAAAAAAGCTCATTTAACTCGGGATAATTTTTAAGCCAACCTGGCAAATATTGGATAGGAATTAGAAGAATTTTTGAGTCTTCCTCTACGGTTGCAAACACCTTACTTGGTGTGTTTTTTAAAGCAGCATAAAAGGTCATGACACAACTTTGGCTAGGTTCTATATAATAAAGTAGTAATTCTTTATTGTTAAATTTTGAATAAACTTTCACAAGTCCATTAAGAACGATAGGTAGTACTTTTACATATTGTTCTTGTCTTAATAATTCTGTGCCTTTTGAAAACTCTTTAATTAAAGATACTTGCAGTAATTTTTCCTGCAGTTCTGGTTTTAAAAATGACAGTATTTTTTTATCCATCTCCATTTTTTATTCTATTTCAATGTTTAGCTTTTGATAAACGTACACCAAAACCCTTCCTTTTCGAAAGCTTAATCTACGGAAGAAGTCTCGTAGTGGTGTAGAATCCTTCAGGTTTTCAATGGCATTAGCCGCATTCCGTAATGCGATTTTCAGTCTGTTGCTTCCTTTTGGAACTTTACTTGAAACTACTTTTCCTCCGCTTACTTTTTTGTTGGGGGCTAGCGGCAGCCAGGAAGCGCAGTGCTTGGCAGTTTTGAACTTCTTGATGGCCTCTATTCCCACTTCCCTCATTAAGGCTAGTACCGTAGAAAAACGCATTCTTTTAATGGTAGGTAGGTCCAGTACCTTCAAACATCTGGTAAGCTTTCAGGTTGAGGTCGATGCCTTTTGGGGTGTTTTTGTCGACCCTTTTTTAAGGCTTTGGCTGGATATAGTACAGGCACTTAATGTCACCGGAATGGATGAGTTCATCCGGCATTTTCCTGGTCTATTTATCGCACTCATCGATTTCATATATGAAGGATTGCATACAACGGCCAAGTATAATTGCAGTAGTGGGTTTCAAAGCGATTAACCGCCTGCCTGTCCTAAACTCTGCGAGGGCGGTTCCGTCATCATTAATGTTTACTAAATGCACAGGACTTGATTTTACCACCTTACCCGCTATTTCTTTTAGACAATATAGCCAGTTTTTTCCTATATTTTTTCTCTAATTCACTCGTAAAAGCTGCTTTGTCATTCCGCAATAATTCCACTGCTTCTCCATTTACAATGGTCGGATGGAGGTCCCTAAGATGTTTATCGCTCCAAGTTGCTAGCTCTACAAGTATAGGTGTCAAAGCCAAGCCCTTATCAGTCAAAAGGTAGAGGTTGGTCTTTTTATTATGTGGCCGTTGTGTTTTAATGATGATTCCTACTTCTTCCATAAGTTTGAGTTTGGCCGAAAGAATATTGGTAGCAATGGCTTCTTCACTTTCCGTAAAGTCCTTAAAAGTTTCTTTCCCTTCGATGAGCATCTGTTTGACGATAACCAATATCCACTTGTCGCCCAAAACGTCCAAGGCGGAAGTAAATGGGCAATTGCATCTGAAATCCTGTCGCATTTGTTAAGGTTCTGTTAAATATTACTTGCAAAAAGTTTTATTGAAAATAACTTGCATAATGCAAGCGAATACCTATTTTTGGTTGCGAAACAAAAGTAATAATTAACTATCAAATTAGAAAATCTATGATAAAAGTAATCAGCGTATTGGTGTTGTCAGGTATTCTCGCTTCCTGTGGCATAGCGCAAACAAAATCAAAATCCACCAGGTACTGGGCGAAGGAAATTTTGTGCTCACGGTCAGTGAAGGAAATTGGAACGGTACGACCAACGTCTTTTATGATTTGCTTCGATTTGAAAATGGCAAAGCAGTAGAGCATTGGGATGTTATTCAGCCGATTCCTACCGAAGGCTTAGCTCACACTAATGGAATGTTCGGTGGATTCTAATTATAGCTACCAAATATAGAAAAACGATCATGACTGAAAATTCAATTTCTATTCTCGCACTAGCACGCTGTCTAGCACCCGGTATTCTTCACTCAGCGGAAGTCGCCTTTCCTTTGTTGGCTCGTTGGCTTGCCAACTATGTACTTCCATTTTTTGAAACTGGTTTGCCCAAGGGTAGTAGTAAGAACCTGACTGGCAATGAGCAGCTAGCGATGTCGGTATTGTTTATGCTGGTCAATGCCAATCATGCAGGTATTATGTTCTTGGGTGTTACCGAAGCATTTAGTGTTGAGTAAGCACACTTTCAAATGGAAACCAATTATTATGTTGCCATCCGAGTAAGGCAAGCTGTTTTACCGTCTGTGTGTATGGCAGAAGGATTACCGGAACGTTGTCTGCCGCATGCGTCGGAACAAAAAGTACCAGCGGCATAGAAACCGCGCCCTTTTCATTTTCAAAGGTTATTAGCACCTCTTTCCTGGTACATAAGCCATCAAAAATGGTTTGGTCTTCAGCGATTAGCTGGAACGATTTTTTAATAGGGCTCGGAGCTGTGGGCACTTCGCCAAACATATTTTGGGCAAAAAAGTCAACGATCTCCGGTCTTCTGATTTTTTCCCAATCTTCAACCGTTTCTATTTTTTTTCATCAAATGAAGTAAGTACTTCCGGAAGCTCGTACTCTGGCACCTTGGATTCGTCATAGTTCGCTTCGAGGTATTTTCCTTCGTACGTTTGGGCAGCAGCATGACATGAAACAACCGTGGAAAAGGCAAGCATTAAAAGTTTCTGCATCATTTATATTGTTTACTTTTCGTATTAAATCTATGATTTCCAAAGGGTTTTAATGATTCATGTCTGCTGGATTTTTTTAGCTCCGAGATGATTAAAAATCCGGCTTGAGCGTATTCCCATGCCGTTACGACCGATTCCTACTACTGACCCTCCCTTCTATTTTACTCCGGCAAAGGAAATCCCGGTCAGGTCCGCCATGTCTTTTTTCCAGGTGGTAATGTCATTTTGGTTGAATTGATTTAAATGATTATGTCCACATGCTCTTGCCATCACTTTCATGAGTTCGGTAGACGCTGAGAAGAAGTTAAATAGTTGATTCGCAGATTTTTCAATATTTAATAATTTTCTCAACTCCGGTTTCTGGGTAGCAACTCCTGAAGGACAGTTATTGGTATGACACATTCTAGCTGCCACGCATCCAATAGCTTGTATTGCCGAATTGGATAATGCAATTCCATCTGCACCCAATGCCATAGCCTTAATGAAGTCGTCAGGAACACGAATTCCTCCTGTGATAATCAACGTAACATCGGTTCTTCCTACTTTGTCTAAATAGTGTCTCGCCCTTGCTAAGGCGGGTATGGTCGGCACTGAAATGTTATTTCTAAATATCAATGGAGCTGCCCCGGTTCCTCCACCACGTCCATCCAAAATAATATAGTCAGCACTTGCATTCAAAGCAAACTGGATATCCTCTTCGATATGGTTAGCTGAAAGTTTGAAGCCTACGGGAATACCACCTGTTACCTCACGAACTTTGTCCGCAAAATTTCTATAATCCTCTGAAGTATGTAAATCATCAAGAGTAGGAGGTGATACAGCAGGAGTACCTTCTTTAAGGTTTCGTACTTCAGCAATTTTGCCAACTACTTTATTTCCTGAAAGATGTCCACCGGTTCCTGTTTTAGCACCCTGACCTCCTTTAAAATGGAATGCCTGAACTTTTTTCAGCTTATCCCATTCAAATCCGAATTTTGCTGAGGCAAGCTCATAGAAATAGTTAGAGTTAGCCCGTTGCTCTTCATCGAGCATTCCGCCTTCACCAGAACAAATACCGGTTCCAGCTAATTCGGCTCCTTTTGCCAATGCAATTTTGGCCTCTTCTGACAATGCTCCAAAACTCATATCCGACACAAATAATGGAATAGTTAATTTTAATGGCTTCATAGCATTAGGTCCGATAATTAACTCTGACCCTACCGGAACATTTTCCATTAAAGGCTTGCGTGCCATTTGAGCAGCCAAAATCTGAATGTCTTTCCATTGTGGCAGCTCCGGAATTGGAACACCCATAGCCCCCATTTCTCCGTGAAGCCCGGTTTTAGACAAACCATCTTCAGCTAATGCTTTAATAAAGGCAAGTGTTGGTTCTTCTTTTGTTGCCTCATTACTGGCAGAAACTTCTGTATCAGAAAAATCTTCGTCCTCCTTGAGTTTTGCATGAGTTCCGTCACAATAAGGGGCATTTTTGGAGTTCTTGCACAGACACAAATAAGCATCTCCAGATTCTTCAGCTACAAATTTTTTTGGAGTGATGTCAGTAGTTCTGTGTGAACCATCACAATAGGGTTGATTCTTGCTTAATCCACAGGCACACCAATAGTGTTCTTCTCCTTTTTTCAGTTCAACTTTTACAGGTTTCTTGTCCGCTATTTTTGGATTGCTCATTGCTTACTGGTTTAAGGTGAAACTTAAAGCCCCGGATGGGCAATTGGATACTTGTTTTTTTAGTTCTTCTGTTGATGCATTTTCAATGCTAATCCAAGGAGAAGCTTTCGGGTCGTAGACATTGGGAAGTGTTTTTACACAAACTCCCGCATGCTGGCAAAGCGCTGGTTGCCATTTGATGGTGATTTCACCATTGGTATATTCCTTTTTCATACGGCTTTGATTTTTTCTCAAATCTCTATATTTAGAAAGAAAAATACGTTCACATAGATGAAGAAATCAAATTACTTTGATCGAGCGATTTTACTTCTTATGGTGCTGAGTGTCTGTGGAGCTATGCCTAAGAAAGAAGCAATCAACTTCTGGGGGACACGATTTGTTAGGGCGGGATAAATCTCCAAAAAATAGTTGTATCTATCAGCCGCTGGTGCCCCCAAAAGCATTAAGACCCTTCTTTGAAGTCTGCCAATTCGTCTTCTTAGCAGCGTTACATTTTCAATCATTTGTGACTGATTGAGGTTGGACTTGAATGAACTGTCTTGTTCAAAAAAAATGATTTCAGAATCTTCAAGGCTATCAATAAACAGTTCTGAAGGTTGTTTGTATTCCATGGCTTCAATGTCTCCAATAATCCAACCTTCAGGAGCAAACATATAGATGTGTTCCTTGCCATTACTATCGATTATGTAGCTACTCAATAGTCCTTTTTTAACGTAAATGGCATAAGCATTATAAGAATTGGGAGTCTGGATAATTTCTCCTCTTCTGAAGTTCTTGGTCAATGAACTTGCGTCACTGTTTAATATTTCTTCTATTGATCTCATTCTGTTATAATGCACGCCAATGCCGTGATTCAGCTTGGAGACGGCGGGCGTTCGGATCCGCAACCTTCGTGTTTACTTCTAACTTCCTGAAGATACTGGTTTTCATATTTACCCGATTCCGTCTACTGCACCCAAGGTGATGTGTGTGCCCAGCATGGGCATGTGGTATCGAAGATACTTAATTATTCCAGAGGGTGCAATGCCTGTGCTGATTTCTATCGGTATCCCTTACCTGCGAGTTGGTGAAGCCTGTTAGCAAGACGCAATACCTGTCCCGTATCGGGGCTGGTTTGCTGTACCGTATTTTTATCATGAGTAAATCTAATAATTGGTTCTTGGAATACATCAATTAGAATCCTTGTTTCGTACGAGTGTTAACCTTTTCCTTTTCTCTTTTGATATTTGCTCTGCTCATTTCTTTGCCAAATTGATAACTAATGCGAAACATCAAAGGAATGGTGGGCAATTTCAAATTTCCAGAATACGAACTTGAGAAATCTGGTGCATGAATATCCGACCCCTGATAAGTAAAATCCTTTGCAAAAGGGAGTGCGCTTACTATTCCAATTTTAAGATTTTTCTTAAATGTTTTGTCAAGTGAAATAAAGTAAAGAGGTTCATCATACATATTATCCTGAATATTTGCTTTTGCTGTTTCGTACTGAAAAATGACTGATAAAGCAAAATCGTTTTTTAAGGATACTATACCGGAAATATCGGATTCAAAAACCAGATTGTTTTTATTTTCTGTTATATATTTTTTTGCCAGGCTGTTTCTAAATATTGATTGATTATACAAACGAAAAGACGAGCTAACAGCGAGCATGCCAATTTTCAGTGCTCCCGTTAGTTGCAAGCCATACTGGTGTATCGACCCGAGATTTTGAAACTGTGTTTCAAATAAGTTACGCTCATTTAAATAGGTTAGGCTATTTATGACATTGCTAATTGTTTCGTAAAAAAGACGTGAAGAAATATAGTTGCTTTTAAAACTGATTGTGTGTTCGAGTTGCAAACGATTTGTCATTTCGGGCGTTAATAAAGGGTTTCCTTTGCGTATTGAGTATGGGTTGTCGGTATAGGTATATTGATTAAGTAAATAAACCGATGGTCGATTAACAGAACTGCGATAGGATAGATACAGGTCGTTACGTTTATTTACTTTGTAATGAAACGCAGCATAGGGTAGAAATGAATTCAATGAGTTGTTACGGCCTTTGTTTATTTCTGTTTTAGCATTTTCTACTCTTAGTCCGGTATTAAAGTCGAAATTTGTTTTTTGGTACTTTAAAGCTCCGTATAAAGCGTAAATCTGTTCGTTATAACTAAATCCATTTGATGTACTATCGCCCATATCTCGAGTTTTTACTTTTACTCCGGCATTCAATTTGATTTTTTCATGAAAGGGTGTTGAATAATCAACTCTCATACTGGAAGCGACTTGTTTAGGATTTTGGGTATTTGTGTAAATTAGTGACTCATTACCTGTATTATTCATGTAGGCAATATGATTTTCCGAACGATTATATACATTGCTGATATCAATAGTGATTTCTTTTCCTTTGTCATTAAACAAGTGTTTGTAATAAAGTGAATTAAAGATGCTACGATTTAAATCATTTTCTTTCTTTTGCGCTTTCCATTCTTCTTTAACACTTCCTGATGCCTCAACAGAAACATCTCCATCTTGTTCGTACGAGTATTGGTTAAAAAAGCCATAATAATTAATAATATCTCTGTCTGAAAGATGGTAATCAATTCCATAATGAAATTTATGAAAAAGGTTCTTTTGCCTTGCTTGCTGAATGGAAGATATGTCTGTAATAGAAGAACTTTCAAATATTTTGCGATTGGTGATTTCGCTAATATTCTCGTAATTAATTTCTCCGTTGTACGAGGTATTTAGGTTTACTTTGTTTTGGCTGTAATTTAAGCTGAAAGTTGGAAACGAATATACCACGGATTTTGATGTAGGTAATTCAGAAAAAACATGTCCACTTACCCCGGGTTTTTCTTTCTTTAATACTATATTTATAACTCCCGATGCATTTCCTTCATAATTTAAAGGAGGTGTATCTATTACTTCAACTTTGTCAATTTGGGATGGATTGAGTTGATTAATAAAACTTTTGCCACGTTTTTTCCCATCAACAAAAAGAAGAATATTTGGATTACCGTCAATGGAGATATTTTGTTTGAGATCAACCTGCAATCCGGGAATATGTCTCAAAAGGTCAGATGAATTGCCAGTTGCCGAAAGAATTTTTTTATTTATAAAATAAATAGTTTTATCGGTTTCCGATTTACCTTTTATACGGTCGGTTGTAATTACTATTTCGTTCATCAGAGGTATTGAATCCTGAAGAGAAAAAATGCCAGCATCAATTACTTTTGCGCTCGAAATACTAAATGTTTTAGTGGCTGTTTTAAAACCAATAGAAGAAATCCGAAGATAGTATTTTCCATTTTGAATTTGGTCAATTGTAAAATTCCCGTTGACATCGCTAACTGTTCCTCTCATTCGTTTCGAAAGAGTATCTGATACATCAAATAAAGAAATTGTAGCAAATGGTACAGGCTCGTTATTTTTCGATTCTATAACTTTTCCTATAATCGATGATTTACTTTGAGCAAAAAGGGTAATTGAGTTTAACAGTAGTATCAGTAACAGCGCCAATGGCCAGCTGTTAAATAAGATTTTTAAATTTTTCATTGCACTAATTGGTAATGTTCTTAATGCAAAGAAATGCCTTACTTCGGGTAGTTGGAAATTACTGGGACAGACAACGCTGTATTTTTACAGAATGCAAAATCTGATAAAAAAATGGGAGGAAATGCAACCATTTGGGATAAACGGATATTCCTTTTTAACGCATCAATTGTTCAAATTTCTGTACATTTTGGCGTGATACGGAAATAATGTCATCACATCCTTCCAGGCTTATTCGGTATCCGAGTGCGTTTCCATTTCTTGATGTTATTTTTGTCAAATTTACAATGAAGGCACGGTGTATGCGCATAAAGTCTGGAAATGCTGTAAGCTGTTTCTCAATTTCTTTGATTGAATTCCGAATGCTTACCTCAACTGATTTCTCTTGTTTAATCAGATGAAAAATCACATAGTTCCCTTTTGATTCGGCATAAATAAATTCACTGGGATGGAAGCTTAAATGCTCTTTTTTTGCCTTAGAGTTAATATTTACTAATTTTTCCTGTACTTTATCTGATTTGTCTGGCCACTTGTTCTTGTAATTTTGAAAAACCTGAGGAGCAAAGGCAAATCGAATATTTAATAATGACGGTAAAACAACCGGAATGATACCGATAAGAACGGAACGGTAAAATGAATCGGAAAATGTGGTAATGTTCCATCGGGAACTGTGTGGCTCCATAACAAAACCAGCTACGTACGTTGAAATCCCTATGCTCGTTAGTAATAATACAATTGAAAGCAATTCATTAGCAATGTTCCAGTTGCCTTTTTTTGAAAAGCAATTTGTTTTTGAAACGATCCCAGCCACAGCTAATTCCGATACAGAGATAATGACACAATATATCAGCACCGTTAAATTAAAATTCAGAAAAGCGGTTTCGTGCACTTCAAGTGGGCGGTACAAAATAACAAATGTCAAAAGGAGCAAAAAGAATGTAAATGCACCCCAAAATGGTTTATGAATTAAAAATGTTTGAGGGAATGGTTTCAATAGTACATTGTTTATTTGGCTTTTTACTGCTTCCATATAAGGGTCATTTTTGATGGTATTCGAATAGCTTTATAAACAACTTTCAATAAAAAAAATAGCTGATTTTAATTTTCAACAATAATGACTAATATCGTTTAAATTTATCCTTTTCACATGGGAGTGTTATGCTGTGTCCAATTGCTTCAGTATATTTATTTTCAATTCTAGATGCTTTGTCTTTTTATGTTACTAACGTTTTACTAAACGTTCTTTTTAATGGCGGTTATCTTTTTCGTGTGCCGAACATGGGCATCTGGTATCGAAGATACCAAATTATTCCAGAGGGTGAAAACCTGTGCCGAAGCATTTCGGTAGCCTGTGCCGATTTCAATCGGTATCCTAAAGCGCATGGGTATCCCTGAGAATATACTATAAGCCAGACTGCGGTGTCTGTACTGACGAACAGCATCAAGCGAAACGTATATGAGTTCCAATAAAAACAAAACTAACAGCGAATAAACCATATACTGAGGCCATGAGCTCGGATGAGGTGCCACGACTTGTCCCGACCATCGGGATCACACGGAAGTCCCAACCTTCCGAAAGGAAGGAAGCACCGAACTGGAAGACTCGCCTGCGGCAGGCAGGTATGGCAGAGGACAAAGCGGGAGCTTTGGGCCGGAGCTGAGGGGAGGCACAAGCCTGCCTGCCGCAGGCAGGGATATTCACCTTACCGAGAGGACTGAGCGTAAAAAAAATATCCAGTGGATATTTTTAGCGAAGGGCCAGCTGCAGGGTGGGCTGGAATAGATTCGGTTTCTATGAGCCAAGAAGTCAGCCGACTTGTGCCGTGCCAACGGTAGGTCATAGTAGTTACCGGGAACGAGCTGTAAGAGCTACAGAGGTCTCACTGGGTAGCGAAGCCCGCCCGGATGACCAGTCGGACGGGGACTGAACATTGGATTACGTCCAAACCTGCCTGTCCGGTAGGCAGGTTCGATGGGGAGCACCTTTCTGGTGTAGCCTCATCTTAAGCAGGGCCGAGCGTCAAGAAAATGTCCTTTTGGACATTTTTAGTGAGGAGCCGGGATGCAGGGGAGGGTTAACAGATTAAATTATGATAGAAAAAGTACTCGACCGTAAGAACCTCTACAAAGCCTACCGACAGCTAGTGCGGAACAAGGGTTCGGCAGGGGTGGACGGCATGAAGGTCACCGAATTGTTTTCCTATCTGGAAAACAACAGGGACAGGATTGCCACATCCATCCTGAACCACACGTATGTACCGAAACCTATCAAGGGGGGGGACGAAGCGGGAGCTTCGGGCCAGGCTGCGGGATGCTCCCCAAGAGCAACGGAAAGACCAGATTGCTGGGGGTTCCCACCGCAGTGGAAAGGTGGCTGCAACAAGCGGTCAGCCAGGTGCTATACGAACTTACGTTCGAGGATCACAGCTATGGCTTCCGCCCCGAGAAGAACATCCATAAGGCGGTAACACAAGCCCTGAAAAATAGGGCCGAGCGTTAAGAAAATGTCCCTTAGGACATTTTTAGCGAAGGAGCCGGGCTGCTGCGGGAGGCATGGCTATCAGGA
>JAWLFL010000392.1:0-2569 GCA_041685605.1 Cyclobacterium sp.
ATAAGGAAACGTATGAGCACCACATTTGTCCCCCATCAACAGCGAATCGCATTGGGAAAAGTTCCTGGCATCGGTAGCTCGCTTCATTACCTGAACCTGCCCCCGATAGGAATTCTGTGATTTTCCGGCAGAAATACCTTTAGAGACAATTCTGGAGCGGGTGTTTTTTCCAATGTGGATCATTTTGGTCCCCGTATCTGCCTGCTGGTAGTTATTGGTTACCGCTACGGAATAAAACTCACCAATGGAATGATCTCCCTTTAAGATACAGGATGGATACTTCCAGGTAACAGCCGATCCGGTTTCTACCTGTGTCCAGGATATTTTCGAGTGGTTACCGGCACAAATACCCCTTTTGGTAACAAAATTATAAATGCCGCCTTTACCATTTTTATCTCCCGGGAACCAATTCTGCACCGTGGAATATTTGACTTCAGCGTTTTCGGCCGCATAAATTTCTACCACAGCAGCATGCAACTGATTTTCATCCCGCTGCGGAGCGGTACAACCTTCTAGGTAAGAGACATACGATTTATCCTCTGCGATGATCAACGTACGCTCAAATTGCCCCGTATTTGCCGCATTAATCCGGAAATAAGTGGACAACTCCATAGGACATCGTACGCCTTTAGGAATGTAGCAAAAAGATCCATCTGAAAAAACCGCAGAATTCAGGGCAGCGAAATAATTATCCGTAGACGGAACCACTGATCCCAGGTATTTCTTTACCAGTTCCGGATGTTCTTTTACCGCTTCACTGAACGAACAAAAAACAACGCCCAACTTAGAAAGCGTATCCTTAAAGGTAGTGCCAACAGAAACCGAATCCAATACGGCATCCACGGCAATTCCCTGTAGTCTTTTCTGCTCATTCAGGGAGATTCCCAACCGATCGTAGATTTTGAGTAATTCCGGATCGACCTCATCTATATTATTGGGCTTCGATTTTTGTTTGGGGGCCGAATAGTATCTCAGGGCCTGATAATCGATTTTGGGATACCTGACGTTCGGCCAGGAAGGTTCCTCCATCTTTTCCCAGTGCCGGAAAGCTTTTAACCGCCAATCCAATAACCATTTAGGCTCTTCTTTTTTGGAAGAAATCCACCGGATGGTGTCTTCCGTAAGACCGATAGGAGCTTCATCCGCTTCATAATCTACCGACCAGCCGTGTTCGTATTCTTTAGAGGTGAATTCTTCTAAAATTTCATTGTCCTTGCTCATAAAAAGAGTTATTTAGACTAATTATATTTTGATGCACGAATATACAACATTAATCTATTTTTTATTGTTCGGAGGGGATTCTAATTAAGTAAAAAAAATGCCAATTTTTTATCTATTTACTTGTAAATCAAGATGTTAAAAATAAAATATTCCTTCAAAAAGAAATGGTATCTGTTAAAAAAACCATATTCAATATTGAAAATCCTTAATAAAAAATTTATTTAGATTTAATCTTAATATTTAACTAATTTGTTATTTTTTGTTTTCCAATAATTGGATGGGGCGATTGATACTTTCCTCCAGAACAATTAATGTTTCGGTGCGATCTATTCCTTCGACTTTCTGGATTTTATTTAACACGTCCCGAAGATGATTGGTGTCCTTACAAATGATTTTTGCAAAAATGCTGTAGTTTCCGGTGGTATAGTAGGCGTTGATTACCTCGGCAATTTCTTTGAGTCGCTCGATTACGTTGTCATACAGGGAGCTTTTTTCCAGGTAAATTCCCAAAAATGCAGAAATATCATAGCCCAATTTCGAGAAATCAATATTCAAAGTTGCGCTCTTCACAATACCCAGATCTTCCAGTTTGCGCATACGTACGTGCACGGTGCCGGATGAAACAAACACTTTTTTTGCTATTTCTGTGTAAGGCGTTTTGGCATCCTCGTTCAGTAATGAAATGATTTTTAGGTCGATATTATCAATATCTAAAATTTTATCCATTTTCGAGTTCGTTCATTGTTGATTTCAAAATAAAGATCAGTCTTTATTATTAACTTGTCAAAGTTTTTCCCAACTTTTTTGTTTTCTCGAACGAATTCCGCGAAAAGTGCGACGTATGCTTTTTTTCAGCAGGGTTGATTTTTAAGCATGCCTTTTCGAAGAATCCCGGATAATAAGTTCCGATCTCAGGGTGATGGTATTGGTTTTCTGAAGAATTTCGTGCTGCTCGTCACCCAGGTGATTGACCAGGTTTTTCATGGCTACCTCGCCCATATGATAACTGGGATAGTTGATTGTACTGAGATTGGGTTCGACCATTCGGGAAATTAGGTCGTTATTGAATCCTACAATCGCAATGTCCTGTGGAACTCGTATGCCTCGTTTTTTGAGTGCCATCAGGCAACTGGCTGCACTGGTGTCGTTGGATACCAACAATCCATCCGGTCTGGGCGATAGTTTAAGGATTTTTTTGACAATCCGCTCTCCCGATTCTTCATCCAGTTCAATGCTGATGACATTTTCTGCATTGAAAACAAACCCATGATCCATCAGGGCGTATTTATAGCCTTTCAGTCGGTCTGCATAGACGTTTATTTGAAGATTACCCACAGCGTGAACGATT